>NZ_JBVJNS010000007.1:0-132484 GCF_055583565.1 Corynebacterium sp. NPDC104732 | reverse complement strand
AGACCACTCCTGGCCTGCCGGCACCAACACACAACCAAAAAACAAAAAATAAAAGTACTTGGCACACTATTGAGTTCTCAAACAACACACGCACACTGCGATCACCTCGCAACGGCTGGAGTTCTAAGTTAACCACCCGTTTACCCGGATGTCAACTTCGTTCAGCCAGACCCTGTCTCGCTGACCCGGATTAATTTACGCACAACCACGCCACAACACAAATCCGCAGGTCAGTGATAACAAGCGAGGGGTCCGTCGGGCCCATCGATGACACGCACCGGCGTATTGAAGATGTCGGTAAGGAGATCATCTTTCATGATGTCCTCCGGTGTTCCGAACTGAACTACTTGTCCGTGCTTCGCAGCGCAGATGTAGTCGGCGTATTTCGCGGCGAAGTTGATGTCGTGCAGTACCACCACTACGGTGCGGCCGAATTGCTCGGCTGCGTTCTTCAGGTGTTTCATCATCTGAACACTGTGGGCCATATCGAGGTTGTTCAATGGTTCGTCGAGAAGCACGTAGCTTGTTTCTTGCGCGAGCACCATGGCGACATAGGCACGCTGCCGCTGCCCACCGGACAGCTGGTCCAGGTAGCGTCCCTCGAGCTCGGTAAGGCCTAAGAAGTCAATGTAGCGGGAGATGATTTGTTCGTCCTCCCGGGTAAGGCGCCCGCTGGAATGTGGGAACCGACCAAATCCGACTAGTTGACGCACAGTCAGGCGAGTAATGAAGTGGTTCTCCTGACGGAGGATGGACACCACGCGTGCCAGGTCTTTGGACTTGGTGGTAGACACGTCCATCTGTGCGATGCGGATGATGCCCTCGTCGAGGTCGAGAAGGCGTCCGATCATGGTGAGCATCGTGGATTTGCCGGCGCCGTTAGGCCCGATGAGTGCTGTTACTCCCCCGGCGGGAATCTCAAGACTGACCGGCCCGATCTGCACCGAGGAAGAATAATTCTTTTTGACGTCAACGAGTTCAATCACAGCTTTCCCTTTCTGAGCAGAACAAACAGGAACACCGAACCTCCGACAAGTTCGATGATGATGGAGACCACGCCTTGAGCGTAGAAGATATGGTTCATCACAAAGTAAGCACTGGTGAGAACGAGGAATCCGCAGGTGGCAGCCATCGGTAAAACTGCGCGATGATCGTAGGTATCAGCGAGCTGGTACGCGAGGGTTGCTACGAGAAACCCAAGGAACGTCATCGGCCCGACCAAGGCGGTGGACACAGCCATGAGCACAGAGACCATGGTGAGGAAGTAGATCGAGCACCGACGGTGGTGAATACCCAGATTGTTTGCCAGGTCCGCTCCCAATGACACCACATTCAGGACCTTGGCCCGTGCGATAATCGCTATCGATGCCGCCGCTACCAAGATAATCGCCAGTCCCAAGTATTCTGTCTTCGCGTTGGTGACGGAACCAAACATTCGGGCGGTGAGCACGTCGAATTCGCTCGGGGTGAGCAACCGACGCATGAACGTGGACAACGACCCCAATCCGCCGCCAATGATGATACCGACCAGCAGCATGACCTGGATATTCGCGAACCGCCCGGTGAGCAACCAGCCGTACAGCACCAGACTCAGGGTGATCATCAACCCAACTTGGGTGACGAACTGCCAGGTTCCAGAGAAAGCCGCGAGCCCAGCCGCTCCCAGGAAAAACACCACGGAGGTTTGAATCACCATGTAGAGCGCTTCAAACCCCATGATCGACGGAGTAACAATCCGGTTATTCGTTACCGTCTGGAAGGTGACCGTGGCGATGGCCTGTGCAATGGCCACCACCGCCATCACGATCACCGCGGTGGCGCGTCGCTGAGCGATCAGCCAAAACCCCGGGGAACCCACCGGCATGGGGTTATTCCACGCCAGCAGCCCGAAGGTAAACAGGGCGCAAAGCGCGAGCATCACACCAAGAATGATCCAGTATCGGGCTCGAAGCTGCGGCGTCGCGAAGGCGCCAGCGCTACGTCCGCCCGGGAAACCGAGGTAGCTTTGCTCGGCAACGGGTCGCTCGACAGCGACGTCGATCGGCGGGGTGCGTCGAACTTTGAAACGAAGCGGAAGATTAGCCACGGCGCTGCTGCCTCACGATCAAGACGATGAACACGGTGGCACCGAGCACGCCGAGTACCAGCGACACCGGCACTTCGAAAGGTGCGATGATGGTGCGGCCGAGGATATCGCACAGCGTAACGACGCCAATCCCCAGCAAACACACCCACGGAAGGTTGCTACGGAGGTCATCGCCACGGAACATGGACACCACGTTCGGCACGATCAACCCCAAAAACGGCAGGTTGCCCACCACCACGGTGACCACGCCCGTCGCCACCGCGACGAGGCCGGTGCCGAGCAGAATGATTTTGTTGTAGTCCAATCCCACGTTGGTGGCGATGTCCTGACCGAGTCCAGCCACGGTCAGCCGGTCAGCGAATAAGAACACCGCCACCACTACGAGCGCGACGATCCACAACACTTCATACTGGCCACGCAGCACCGCGGTGAAGGAGCCCGCAAACCACGTGCCCAGTGTCTGCAGCTTGTCAGTTTCGAGAGCGATGAACGTAGACACGGAACTGACCACGGCGCCGAGCATTATACCCACGATCGGCACGATGAGAGAGGATCGAAGCGTCACGCGGCGCAAAAACAGGAAAAACACCATCGTGCCCACGAAAGCGAAAACGATCGCGATGATCATGCGTAGCATAAGCCCTGCTTGTGGGAAGAAAATTAGAGCAAAGAGCAACCCCAGCCCCGCCCATTCTGTGGTCCCGGTGGTGGTGGGTTCCACGAAGCGATTCTGGGTGAGCAACTGCATGACCAGGCCACACATCGCCATGGCGGCGCCGGCTAGCACCAGCGCCAGGGTGCGTGGGATACGGGTGATCGCGAAGATCTCCTTGCCGTGTTCATTGCCAAGGACATCATATGCCCCGACAAACAGGGAAACCACGAGCAAGACCGCAATTGCTGCGAGCCCCACCAGGAGGCGCCAATCAAAAAGTGTGCTTCGCGTGGTGTGGGTTCGTAGTGCCGTCATAGGGTTCCTTCCGGTGACCGACATGCCAAGAGGCCACGCCGAGTCTTTACGGGGCGTGGCCTGGGATTTTAGGCATTAACCTTTGAATGCCTTTGCGAGTGCTTCAAAGATTTCAATGTGGGTGTGGATACCATCATTGGTGTAGGTGTCCGCTGGCAGGAAAATTACTTTGCCCTGCTTGACAGCTTCGACGTTTTGCAGCACCTGATTTTCCTTCAGCAAGGTTTCGGCTGGGCGGAAGCCTTCCTTCTTTCGGGCGCTGGTGCCAGCGTCGCGGTCCAGGATGACAATCCAGTCAGGGTTGGACTGCGCGATTGCTTCGACGGAAACCTCGTCACCCTTATGGTTGTTGGAAGTGTTCTCCAGCTTGAGCGCCGGGGTCCAGCCAAACAGGTCGAACATTGGCCCCACAGTGCGCCCCTTGGTTGGGGCGATGTAGCCAAAGTTGCCACCAGAGACGTTCAGCGCCATGACGGTGTCGCCGGTTTTGTAGGAATCCTTGACCGCCTTGACGGCGTCATCGAGTTCCTTGTTCAGGGCTTCTGCTTCCTTTTCCTTGCCAAAGATCTTGCC
Organism: Corynebacterium sp. NPDC104732; assembly: GCF_055583565.1. Taxonomy (NCBI): domain Bacteria; kingdom Bacillati; phylum Actinomycetota; class Actinomycetes; order Mycobacteriales; family Corynebacteriaceae; genus Corynebacterium; species Corynebacterium sp. NPDC104732. The sequence continues at coordinate 128,855 of NZ_JBVJNS010000007.1, read as the reverse complement.
CAGCGCTGTGGTCTCGCGCTTCAGCTCGTCGTCGATTGGCTTGCCTTCCCGAACATCGAAGTTCAGGTAGGTCGCCTCAGGAGCCAGCTTCTTGATTTCATCCTCGTGGGATAAGAATCGCTGCCCTCCCAGAATCAGGTCAGGCTGTGCAGCCACCAGGTTTTCCAGGTTTGGCTCGCGGTGCATGCCCAGATCCAGGATCTTCTCGTTGGAGCCGTAGGAAATACCATCCGGAATGATCGGCTTCGGAGCAGCCTTCAGCTCCACACCCCACTTATCCAGCGTTTCGAAGTTCCGGTTCACCACGGACACTGGGGCCGTCGGAGGAGAAGGGACCTCATGAGTGCCGTAGTTGTCCTCAATGCTGACAGTCTTTGCAGACTGGTCAGTTTGGGCCTGTTCAGTGGTTGAAGCACCGCCACATGCGGTCAGTGCGAAAGCAGCAGCCGTAACGACGGCCACAGTACGGAATCGGGATGAGAACAAGATGACAGTTCCTTCGAGTTGCGGACAATAATACGTAAGCCTTACCTAAGTGAGGTTAGGTTAGCATAATTACCCGGCATTTACGCAAGACGGGTGTGACCTAATTGCATTTGGAGGGGTGGCGCTTGCTTGATAGCGATTTGTCTTGCGTTTCGAATCCCTACGCCTACCCAAAGCAAAATCCCAGGTCAAAATCGCGAAAGGCGTAGTTTTTGGCCGCACAGCACCAAATCCCTATCAGCCCACATTCACATCCCCGGGAAGTAAAACTCGGATCTCGGCATAAAATCATCCAAATAGCACTTGTTAAGCTCAAAACCTCCCGAGATCCGGGTTCTACTTCCCGGGTTTTAGCTAAAACAGAGTTCCACCCATTAAAAAAAGGGGGCGCACCAGGCGCCCCCTTCACTGGGAAAGGTTACTTGCGGAAGAACTCCGCGGCGGACTCGAACAGCTTCATATCGTATTCGCCTGGCACGTTCTTGTAGGTGGAGGCGGAGATGCGCTCCGAGTGCCCCATCTTGCCCAGGACGCGGCCGTCCTCGGACATAATGCCTTCCAGCGCGAACAGGGCACCGTTCGGGTTGGATGCAATGTCCATGGCAGGGTTGCCTGCTGCATCAACGTATTGGGTGACTGCGGCGGCCTTGAGGCGCTGCCACTGGGATTCACCTGCGGTGATACGGCCTTCACCGTGGGAGATCGGCACGGTGAAGACGTCCCCGACGTTCACCTTGGACAGCCACGGCGAGTCATTGTTGACTACCCGGACGCGGGAGATCCGGGACTGGTGGCGACCGATGTGGTTGAACGTCAGGGTTGGAGTATCAGTGCCCGGCTCCGAGATCGCGCCGAAGGGCACAAGTCCCAACTTAATGAGGGCCTGGAAGCCATTGCAGATGCCGAGGATCAGGCCACCACGGTCGTCGAGAAGCCCCTGCACCCCTGCGGTGAGCGCGGGGTTACGCAGGAAGGATGTCATGAATTTTGCGGAGCCGTCTGGCTCATCGCCACCAGAGAAGCCGCCTGGAAGGAACAACATCTGGGACTGCTCCAGGGCGGTTGCCATGCGTTCGACCGACTCGGCGATGTCTTCCGGGGTGCGGTTGCGCACGACCAGGATTTCCGGTTCGATCCCGGCGCGCTGGAGGGCGCGGGCGGAGTCGTATTCGCAGTTGGTTCCTGGGAATACCGGGATCAGCGCCTTCGGGGTTGCGCCGCCGAAGGTTGGCTTCGATGCTGCAACCGTGGTGGCACCAGTGACGTCCACCGCACCGGACTGCTGCACCACGGTTGGATAGATCGGCTCGAGGGTGCCACGGTAGGCGGCCTCGGCTTCTTCGAAGGTCACTTCCTGTCCGCGGTAGGTGAAGCCTCCCTCGGTGGTGGAACCGAGCAGCGTACCGACGGTCGGTTCACCTGCCCACTCAAGGACAAAGGCACCATACTCATAACCGTACAGATCAGCATCGTTGTCAAAGGAGAAGCCCAAGCCCTCCCCGAGGCCCATCTTGAACACGGCCTCGGCAACACCGCCGAAACCTGGGGTGTAGGCAGACACGACCTTGCCGGAACGCAGCAGCTCGGTGACAACAGCGAAGTTCTCCAAGAGAGACGCCGGCGTCGGCAGACCAGCCAGTGCAACCTCGGTGCCGAGCTCAGGAGAAAGCAGCGTCACCTTGTGGCCTGCCTCCTTGAAGTGGTTCGGGACCATGTTGGTGGCGTCGTCGTGGCTCACGGCAACGGAGATCACCGTCGGCGGGACATGCAGCTCTTCGAAGGTGCCGGACATGGAGTCCTTGCCACCAATCGCCGCAACACCGAGGCCGAGCTGCGCCTTGATCGTGCCAAGCAGCGCAGCGGCCGGCTTGCCCCATGCCTGTGCCGAGGACATGCGCTCGAAGTATTCCTGGAAGGACAGGTACGTCTCATCAAAAGAAGAGCCGGTGGCAATGAGCTTGGCTACCGATTCCACTACCGCGAGGTATGCGCCGTGGTAGGGGCTGGCCTCCGTGATGTAAGGGTTGTAGCCCCAGGACATCACGGAGCAGTTGGTGGTTTCGCCCAGTACTGGCAGGGTGTTCGCCATTGCCTGGATTGGGGTGGCCTGGCGGGAACCACCGAACGGCATGAGGACGGTTCCCGCGCCGACGGTAGAGTCGAAGCGCTCGGAAAGGCCCTGCTTGGAGGCGACATTCAAGTCGGATACCATCCCCAGGAAGGACTCCTTGAAGTCATCCACGCGTGCCCATTCGCGAGCTGCGCCGCGCCAGTCGCCAGCCGGGGCGATCTCCACATCCACGTGCTTCTTCGCACCGTTAGTGTTCAGGAATTCGCGCGAAAGGTCCACGATGGTGGTGCCACGCCAGTGCATGCGCATCCGGCCAGAATCGGTTACCTCAGCCACGACGACGGCATTCAGGTTTTCCTCGTTGGCCAGCTCGATCAGCTTGTCGGCGTCCTTGGCTTCGACAACGATCGCCATGCGCTCCTGGGATTCGGACAGTGCCAGCTCAGTACCGTTCAGGCCTTCGTATTTCTTTGGCACGGCGTCCAGGTTGATCTCCACGGAGTCGGCGAGCTCGCCCACTGCCACGGACACGCCACCTGCGCCGAAGTCGTTGCAGCGTTTGATCAGGCGGGTAAAGTCGCCGTTTCGGAACAGGCGCTGCAGCTTGCGTTCCTCTGGCGCGTTACCCTTCTGCACCTCCGCGCCAGCGGTGGTGAGGGATTCGACGGTGTGCTTCTTGGAGGATCCGGTTGCGCCACCGATACCGTCGCGGCCGGTGGCACCGCCGACCATGACGACAAGGTCGCCCGCAGCAGGCACTTCACGACGCACCTGCCCCGCCGGCGCGCCTGCCACCACGGCACCCATCTCCAGGTGCTTGGCAACATAACCCGGGTGGTACACTTCGTCTACCAGGCCCGTGGCCAGGCCGATCTGGTTACCGTAAGAGGAGTTACCCGCGGCAGCAACGCGAGCGATGGTCTTTTGTGGCAGCTTGCCCGCGCGGGTCGTGGTCTCTAGCGGGTTACCGGAGCCAGAGATGCGCATCGCAGCGTAGACGTAGCCACGGCCGGAGAGTGGGTCGCGGATTGCACCACCGATGCAGGTAGCGGCGCCACCGAACGGCTCAATCTCGGTTGGGTGGTTGTGAGTTTCGTTCTTGAACAGCAGCAGCCATGGTTCTTCCTTGCCGTCCACAGTGATGGTGACGTGCACGGTGCAGGCGTTGATCTCGTCGGAGACGTCCATGGCATCCAGCTTGCCGGTGGCGCGCAGCACTTTTGCGGCGATGGTGCCCATGTCCATGAGGGTCACTGGCTTAGTGCGGCCAATAGAATCACGTGCTGCGAGGTAGTCCTGGTAAGCAGCCTCCGCAGCAGGCTCGTTGAACGTGATGGAGTCGAGGACCGTCTCGAAGGTAGTGTGACGGCAGTGATCTGACCAGTAAGTGTCGATCACCTTCAGCTCAGTGATGGTCGGGTCGCGGTCTTCGGAGGCAAAGTAGTCGCGGATCAGGATGGCGTCATCAGCGTCCATGGCAAGGCCGTGCTCAGACACGAAGGTGGGCAGTTGGGCGTCGGTAAGCTGCGTAAACCCGCTGAGCTTTTCGACGTCCGCCGGCGTCTCCACCGTCATCGTGAGGGTGTCCGGCTTGTCCAGGGAGGCCTCGCGGGACTCAACCGGGTTAATCAGGCCGGTGCGCATCGCCTCGGGGATGTCACCCTCGACAGCGTAGAGGACCGCGGTGCGCACGACCGGGCGCTGCTTTTCAAAAAGGAACTGGATGCACTGCGCGGCGGAATCGGCGCGCTGATCGAACTGGCCAGGCAGTGGCTCCACAGCGAGGATGTTGCCAGTGATGCCGGCTTCCTCGAGGGTGGCGTACGTGTTGTCTACCTGAGGCTCGGAAAGAACCAGCTTAACGGCGGTATCGAACTCCGCGTCGGTCGTGCCTTCGACGTCGTAACGGTTGAGCAGGCGCACCTTTACGCCATACTCCTTCGACAGGGCCGCAGCGTGCCCACCCTCGCGATTCTCGACGTACACCCGCTGAACCATCGTGCCTCCATTGTGATCGGCTTTAACTAGTCCCCACCAGCGTATTGGGTGGAGTTATCCGATACCAATTCTAGGGGGTTCTTCTCGCGGCGAGCGCCAGGCTATCGGGCGAGGCCGAGGAACACTGCGACGAGGCGTTCAATATCGACCATTTGATTCTTGCTCAGCATTCCCACTCGCTGCGTCACACAGTTGTGAGCTTATCGATCATGACATCACTATCTCGCTGCAAGCCGGAAAACTCGTTGGCCGCTATTCGATAACTCAGGAGGGGCGTTTCCAGCAATGTGGAACTCAGAGGCAGGACCGTCACTGAGTCAGTACCTGCAAATTCGTCATCTTGCACGATCGACGCCGGCCTCGATTTTGAGGCGTACACTCCTCCGGCGACGGTCCACAGCTCGCCACGTTTCACTCATCGCCCCAATCGACAGACACCGCTTCAATGAAGTCTTGATCGTCAGCGCGCCGATCCGTTTCCGCTACCAGCACCGATTACCGGTGCGCCTCCCTCACCAAAGCTTCTGAACGCATGTCTGGACCCCACATTTGCACAGGACAAAATCCCCGAGCACGCATTCGCGCCCGGTAGTTGGATACTCGCTGGCTCAGTGTCATAATCCAGACGTTACATGTAACGGTAAGTCCGTTAAAGACATTGCCCAGCTGTCAGGCCGAAACCAAAACGCCACGTCTGCCTACCAATTCCAACCCACCATGACCCAAAAACACTCTTGAAAGAGCAACTCATCCTGAATACAATGTATTCAGGATTTAGCAGCTGGGAGGCCGAGAAGATGGCAACGATGACGGTACGAATGAACGACAGCGACGCCGAGTTGGTCCGTAAGTTTGCAGCCTTTGAAGGGATGACCATTTCTGATTTTGCACGCACCGCAATTATGGAAAAGATCGAAGATGCCTACGATCTGCAAGAACTGCGAAGTGCCATTGCGGAAGATACCGGGGAACGGTTCAGCATCGACCAGATACTCGACGAACTTTCATGAGTCCACACCGGTTCCGGGTCAAGCTCACCGCCCATGCCCGCAAGCAGCTACACAAAATGGATCGCTTCGACGCGAAAATTCTTGCCACTTGGATCAAAAACAATCTGGAGGGTTGCGCCGATCCCCGAGCTTGGGGAAAGGCGTTGTCTGCCAACCGGTCCGGCAAATGGCGCTACCGTGTAGGCCCATATCGCATTCTCGCACTCATTCACGACGACGTTGTCACCATTGAGGCGTTTTCCATCGGCCACCGGAAATCGATTTACAACTAGAACCACGAAGCCCCCAACCTGTTTTACCAGGTCAGGGGCTTAATCAGTGGAGCCGCCGGGAATCGAACCCGGGTCCTTCGTCACCTCGCCAGGGCTTCTCCGTGCGCAGTTTGCACGGGATCTCTACTCGGCCCTCCGGATCAGGCAAACATGTCCAGATGATGAGCCCAGTTGTCGGTTGGTGTCCCCTACCGCCCCGTCAACACAGCGGTAAGGCAAGTTCCTCTAAGTCGATGCCGGGGTCCAGATCAGGAACCTATCTGGTCCGACAGACACGCAAGTCGCTGATTAGGCAGCGAGGGCGTAGTCGCGCTGAGTGTTCTCTGCGCTTATAATTTGCCGCGACGCTTAACGGTGGTCTCCAGCCTGCACCGGCACGCTTCCCCTGGCTCAATTAACGAAGTCGAAACCAAAATCGACCCCATTTCCTTACCGGCAGGAAACGTGATTCTCCGGCAAGGATTTACCTACTCTACCCGGTCGGAGTTGGTGCTAGCAAGTCCCTTTTTAGGGGTCCGGAACTTATCGTAGATACAGGTCCCGATCCATCCCAGGAAGCCAAGCAACCCGAGCCCAGCGAAGATCACGCTAAGGTATTCACTGAGCTTAAGCGCTTTCCCTTTTTCCATGAATGAGAAAATGAACCAGACTGTGGTTGATTCTGGTGTATCTCCGGTATCAGGCATGATGAGCAATGCGAAAACCGTAGCGCATGTCGCAATGAACCACAGCGTTTGCAGCAAAGAGTGCCTTGGGCTTCTTACCTCAGGGAGCAGGAAACTCAGCAGCAGCAAAATCAGATACCAGGCCGCCACCAAGACAGAACCAAAGATAAAGAAAAGCGCAAGGAACCAACCGGTATTTCCTCCCGCGGCCCGACCTAGAACCACCACGATCGGGACCAGGAAAATTGCGGCCCCATTCAAGATGAAAAACAGTTTTCTTGTTCCCACTGCAACTCCCGCTAACCTGAGATTCCCTTCACTCGCCTGCCAAGCTGGCGAGTGATTTCCCGTTCTTCGGTGCGCCGTTTGATGTCCTCACGCTTGTCGTAATCTTGTTTACCTTGCGCGAGGCCCAATTCGACTTTGAGCTTTCCCTCTTTGAAGTACAGGGACAGCGGCACGATGGTTTTGTTTCCGTCACGCACCTTACCCATGAGTCCGTCGATTTCACGGCGGTGCATGAGCAGCTTCCGCGTGCGTTTCGGCGAGTGGTTGGTCCAGTGGCCTCGGGAATATTCTGGGATATGGAGACCGCGGAGCCATATCTCCCCATCATCGATGGTGGCGAAGGCGTCGACAAGCGATGCTTTGCCTTCGCGCAGCGACTTCACCTCAGTGCCAACGAGCACGATGCCCGCTTCGAAGGTCTCGAGGATCTTGTAATCGTGGCGCGCCTTCCGGTTCGTCGCGATCACCGGATTGCTGACAGCCTTCTTCTTTGTAGCCATAACGCATAAGAGCCTACCGGCAAGCGGTAGGCTCAAGGAAATTCTTTTACTTCCTCACATACATTCGCAACGTCAGTTGTGCAGTGATCACGGCGAACAGCAAACCAATCACGGCTACGACGGGCGCGACCAACCAGATATCGTTCGTGGTCACGGGCGCGATCAACTGGGCGTCGTAAATGCTAGCGAGCGCCTTGTCCAGCACAAACCGCTTGCCGAGCAGCAATCCTGCCACCGACGCGCACGCGCCAATGAAGGTGGCCATGACGGCTTCCAGGACGAATGGGGCCTGGGTGAACCAGCGGGACGCACCGACCATGCGCATAATTGTCATTTCTTCCCGACGGCTGAACGCCGCGATCTGCACCATGTTGGCAATCAGGAAGATCGCAGCCACCGCCTGGATTGCGGCCACCAGGAACGTCGCATTGCGGATCGCGTTGAGGTTATCCGTGGCACCGCGCAAGTCATCAATCTGGTCGAGTATCCCATCCACCTGCGGCAAGTTGCGTACCTGATCAATAGCCTGGTTTTCCAATGGGTCTTTCAAGCGCACGTGCAGCGCAGCTGGGAGCGCATCCGGAGAGGTCTCTTGCACCAGCAGCGGATCCGTGTCCTGGAAGAGCTTCACAAAGCGGTCATAGGATTCCTGCCGGTTTCGGAAGGTCACAGACTCAACGCCCTCATGGGTTTCCAGCTTCTGCTTCACTTCCTTACATTCAGGGGTGGAGCAGTCCTTGTCTCCCGCGGAGATCTTCTCATCAAATTGGACGATGACCTCCACCCGGTCCAGGTAAATGTCCTTGGTGCGCTCAGTCATCCCAGTGACCAGGAAACCCGTGGCCAGCAGCGCCAGGGAGATCGCCGTGGTGATGATCAGCGCGATGGTCATGGTCAGGTTGCGGCCGAGGCCTTGGAATGCCTCACGAAACACGATTCCGAGTCGCATATTAACGCCCCTCCCCGTACACGCCGTGTGCTTCGTCGCGCACCAGCTTGCCCATGTGCAGCTCGATCACGCGTCGGCGCATGTTGTTCACAGCCTGCGCGTTGTGCGTCGACATCACCACTGTGGTGCCGAGCTTATTAATGCGGTTGAGCAGCACCATAATGTCCTGGGAGGTATCCGGGTCCAGGTTTCCGGTGGGCTCGTCGGCGAGCAGCACCAGCGGCCGGTTTACGAAGGCGCGGGCGATGGCGACACGCTGCTGCTCGCCACCGGATAGTTCGTTTGGCATTCGGTTGGCCTTGGCATCCAGGCCGACCATTTCCAGGGTGTCCATCACCGACTTCTCGATCGTCCGCTTCGGTCGACCAATCACCTCGAGGGCAAACGCCACGTTCTGGTAGACGTTCTTCTTCGGCAACAGCCGGAAGTCCTGGAACACGTAGCCGATATGCTGGCGGAGTTTGTTCACCTGCCCGCCACGCAACTTGTTCACGTGGTAATCCGACACGTAGACATCACCTGACGTCGGCGTCTCTTCTTTCAGCATGAGCTGCAGGAACGTAGACTTACCAGATCCAGAGGGGCCGATAAGAAAGACGAACTCGCCCTTATCGATCTCCAAGGAAATGTTGTCCAGCGCCGGCCGCGTAGATGTCTTATAGGACTTTGTCACTCGGTCGAATTTAATCACACAGGTAACAGTAGTTGACTTTTTCCCCTTTGGAAACTCTTAGTTTTGCTTTTGCAGCTTAACGACGCCACACCTCTAGCGAAAACCGCGATTAAGCTTCAGCCTGTTCCATCCGCCAGCGGATCCCAGCCTCCAAGAAATCATCGATTTCACCATCGAGGACCTTGGACGGATCATTCACCTCGTACCCCATCCGCAGATCCTTGACCATCTGGTACGGGTGCAGGACGTAGGAACGCATCTGGTTACCCCAAGAGGCGTTACCGCCAGCGCCAAGCGCATCCAATTCCGCGCGCTCTTCCTGACGCTTACGCTCCAAAAGTTTTGCCTGGAGCACCCGCAGCGCGGAGGCCTTGTTCTGGATCTGAGACTTCTCGTTTTGGCAGGTCACCACGATCCCGGTTGGCAGGTGCGTAATACGCACCGCGGAGTCGGTGGTGTTCACGGACTGGCCACCAGGCCCGGAGGAACGGTACACATCGACGCGAATATCGGAATCTGGAATGTCAATATGGTCTGTCTGTTCCACCACCGGCAACACCTCAACCTCAGCGAAGGAGGTCTGGCGGCGCCCCTGATTGTCAAACGGAGAAATACGGACCAGGCGGTGCGCGCCCTGCTCGACGGAAAGGGTGCCATACATATACTCGCCGTGCACCACGAAAGTAGCGGACTTAATCCCGGCTTCTTCAGCGTATGAAATATCGTAAATGTCTACCTTGTGGTCATTCTTCTCCGCCCAACGCACATACATGCGCATAAGCATTTCTGCCCAGTCCGCGGCGTCAACGCCGCCTGCACCGGAGCGAATGTTGATCACAGCTTCACGGGAGTCATACTCGCCGGACAGCATGGTTTTTACTTCCAACGATTCTATTTCGGCCCGGACTTCGGCCAATTCGTCGTCGGCAAGCTCAGTGCCCTCCCCTTCTGCTTCGGTGAGCTCATACATCACCGGCAGATCCTCCAGACGCTGACGCAGCGACGTCACTTTCCGCAACGACGCCTGCGTGGCCGACAGCTGCGACGTCACCTGCTGCGCATAATCCGGATCATCCCACAAGGCAGGATCAGAGGCCTTTGCCTCCAGCTCACGCACCCGATCCGCCATCTCCTGCGGATCCATCACCTTTTCAATCGTGGTGAGCGTGGCATCGAGGCGAGCAAGTTCAGCAGAAATCTCCGGGCGCATAGCCACCCATATTACTGCAGGGCCTGCCGACGCAAGACAGCAGCCCGGATCCCTAAGACAACCGCCAACAGCAACGCCACTGTTGTCGCTCCGATGATGAACAAGAAAACACCAACCCCCGATTGCCCTGTCTCATCCCACGAATACAACCACATGGTGTCTGCCCAGATAAAACCACAAAACGTGGCCCAAAACGCCAGCAGAACGCCGGAATGAAAATGCTTCACGTAGCAGGCAAGCAGCAAGAACACTGCCACGCTCAGAACCGGCGGCACGATGAATACCGCGTTTCTTCCCACCAAAGCAACAGGTGGAAGGGTTCCCACCGCTACAGTAGCTGCCCCTGCGAGCAGTCCCAGGATGGCAACCGCAGCTGACCCCAACGGCTTCGGACGTGGCGTCAGCGTCGAGTCCAGGGCACGCAGCACCACGAAGGCAAGCACAACGACCAGCGTCGAGGGCCGCCCAGAGAAGCCGATAAACCGCAACGCTGGCCAGGCATTACTAATAGCCATGATGAAGAACCTCCCATTACCGTTCCAATTGAGATTACCGAGCAACACAATTGGCACAATAGGAACCATGACTTCGATTACCCCTGACATGCTCGACGCCCTGATTAAAACCTTCGTGATCGCCCACGACCAAGATTCCGACGAACACCTCGCCCAGGCGCTCGTGTTCAACGCAGGTCGGCTGGCCTGGCGCATGCGCGAGGCCGGTGTTTCCACCGAACAGAAAACTAATGTGTCGGACGTGGTGACCGAGGCAGACAAAGCGGCAGAACGGTTCGTATCTGGGGTGCTCGAAGCATTGCGCCCTGAGGACGGGATCCTTGGTGAGGAAGGCGCCAACAAACCAGGTAACTCGGGTCGCACCTGGGTCATCGACCCCGTGGATGGCACCTACAATTTTGTCTCCGGCTCGGATTATTGGTGCTCCGCGCTCGCCCTCGTGACCGGCAATCCAGACGATCCGACGGAGATCCACTTCGGCGCGGTGCACCGCCCCGCGATGGGATACACCTGGTTCGGCGGGCTCAATATTGCGACGACGCGCGACGGGAAGGGCGTCGAAAAGCTGCAGGATGCCCCACTGTCCCAACAGGGCTTGGGCACCTACCTGCACCCGACCTACTTGACGCAGGAGCCGGTGCGCCAGGCGTGGCAGGCAGTGGCGTCGCAGATGGCGAGCCTTAGGATGCTGGGTGCCGGCTCCGTCGATCTTGGCGGGGTCGCCGACGGAACTCTGGGGCTGTGGCTGCAGCACTCAGTGGCGTCGTGGGATTGGTTGCCGGGCCGCGCGCTCGTCGAAGGTGCCGGCGGTAAAGCAGTGAAAGTTGAGGCCGGCGGGGTCACCTGGTGTGTGGCGGGGAACACCCAAGCTGTCGATGAAGCCCTCGCTCTGTTCTAAGCTAGTTGCATGTATGCAGAAGACTTAGCCCTTGCGCTTGAGCTCGCCGAGATCGCCGATACGATCACCCTGGAGCGCTTCGAAGCCGCCGACCTCAACGTCTCCGCTAAACCCGACCTGACCCCTGTGTCCGACGCTGACCTTGCTGTCGAGGAGGCCATCCGGGAGCGGCTCGCTGCCGACCGCCCGGCCGACGCCATCCTGGGTGAGGAATTCGGTGGCGAGGCTACCTTCGAAGGCCGCCAATGGATCATCGACCCCATCGACGGCACCAAAAACTTCGTCCGCGGCGTCCCCGTGTGGGCCACGCTCATCGCCTTGCTTGTCGACGGCCAACCCGTCGTCGGGGTCATCTCTGCACCGGCCCTCGCCCGCCGCTGGTGGGCAGGGAAAGGCTCCGGGGCCTGGCGCGCCTTCAACGGCGGATCACCCAAGAAACTCAGTGTCTCCGGCGTCTCTAACATCTCTGACGCATCGGTGTCTTTCTCCAGCTTGGACGGTTGGCGCGACCGTTCCCTGCTGGACGGCTTCCAGCGCCTTTCCGACGACACCTGGCGCCTCCGCGGTTTCGGCGACTTCTTCTCCTACTGCCTGGTCGCAGAAGGCGCGGTAGACATCGCGGCCGAACCAGAGGTATCCCTGTGGGACCTGGCTCCCCTGGCGATCCTGGTCACCGAGGCCGGGGGCCGATTCACCTCACTGGCTGGTCACGGCGGCCCACACGGGGGCGATGCCATCGCCACCAACGGGCTACTTCACGACGCCGCCCGCGCCTACCTCAGCTAGACAGTTAGGCTATTAAGCAAGCCGGAAGCCGGCCCCGGTTCCGCCCTGCGCATCCAAGAAACCCAGGATGTGGTCGATCGGGGTGGAAATCGTCGGCATGTGCAGTGGCCCCTGCCACGGCGTGTTGCAGGAGGACATCGGCACCACCGGGTTACCTCCCGACACCACACCGATCAGCCGATCTCCGGCAAACATTGGTGCGCCGGAATCGCCTTGCATGGCGCATACCTGCGAGTTGTAGGTGTCCCAGGCAACCCCGCAGGTGTAGCCCGTCGCGACACCCTTCTTGCACAACTGCTGCCCCGGGGCAGCCTGGCCGCCGACAGCATTCAGCGTTACGCCGTTGTAGCCCCGGGATACCTCCGTGTCAGGGGCAAACTGAACAATCGCAACGTCAAACTCTGGGATTACCTGCACGATGTGGCCGCGGACACCAGCGTTAGGCGCGTCAGCCGAATACACCGGGGCGCCGACACTACCGCAGTGACCTGCAGTAATTCCGACCTTGTTGCCGTGTTGGTCAAAACCCGCTACCGCCAAGGTGCACATCTTATCCGTACCGATGAACAGTGGCGTGGACGGGCCGAACACCGCCACCTGGCCCCCTTGTGCTTCCGGAGCAATGTCCGGGGCGTTAAACCAGCTGCCAGGCACGCGGTGCAACACTGGGCCCAGGTGCTGCGCCATCACCTGCGCCTGGACATCATTGCGCCATTGGTAATTCGCACCGTTGACCAAACCGTCAAAGGTGGCAGGCGCCGCGTCATACGCAGCCGCTGGCTGTGCCCCTACCACCATCGCAATAGCAGCAATTGCAGATCCCACGAGGGCACGGACAGGACGCTTCAACGACATTTCTCACGAACTTTCGTAACAGGGTACTTGGAACTTCTGACACTACAAGAAGTTGAACTATTCCCCGCAATATTGGCACGCCTTCCTGTGAAAAACTCGCAGACACCCCCAAATGGGAAAGGATGTTCAAAATGGCATCACGAGTGGTCGAATATCTGATAGCGATTCGTAGGGGGCGGACCAATCCCTACGCTTTCGCTCTTGGCTGACCTGGCGTTTTAAAACGCGAAGGCGTAGTTTTTTGTATCCCCCAACGAATCGCTATCAAGCCCCACAACACAAAAATCCAGCCACGAGTGGTAGCGGGATTTCGGAGTGGAGTTTTACTCGATTTCGAGCAGCGCCTGGCCGCCCTGGACTGGGTCTCCTGGGGCAACATGAAGGTGGGTTACCGTGCCGGCGTTCGGCGCAGTAATTTCAGTTTCCATCTTCATAGCTTCCAGGATTAGCAGTGCCTGGCCTTCTTCAATCTGGTCTCCTTCAGCGACGAGCACCTTGAATACGGAACCAGCGAGCGGAGCAACCACTGCGTTAAGCGAAGCGCCAGAGACCTTTGCGTTGGATGGTTCCAGGTTCTTTGGCGAGCCACCGAACACGATGGAGCCAAGTTGGCGCTGTTCTTCCTCTACCTCAACATCGACGCTGTAGGCGATACCGTTGACGGTCACTTTGAGTTTCATGGTTTTCCTTTAACACCTATCAGAACTTCGAATGGCGGGATTGGACTGCTTGGCGGCCCTGCGCGGCCCACGTGCGGTGACGCGAGAATTTCACTGCTTTCACGCGACCGCGGTTGCCGAGGTAGGCGGAGACTGCTGCGCTGATAGCCATCAGAACGTCCTCCGGGATTTCAGCATCGGAGCGTCGCTTCAACTCGGCGAGTTCCGACTCCACAGATTCCAAGCGGCTGGCCAGCGAGGCAACCAGGTCCTGGAGCTCCTTGTTGGATAGTTCAGACATAACGCATCATCCTTAGGCGGGGCCGAGGCCGTGCTTCTTGGCTGGGCGGAAGACACGCTTGTTAGCGAGGACTTCCAGGGCCATGGCAATTTCGGAGCGGGTGTTGGCTGGGTCGATGATGTCGTCGACAAGCCCGCGCGAGGCGGCCATGAACGGCGTGGAGAACGTGTCCTTGTACAGCTGGACCAGTTCAGCGCGCTTGGTTTCTGGGTCCTCGGCGTTCTCGATCTCCTTGCGGAACACCACGTTCACAGCACCATCAGCACCCATGACGGCGATCTCGGCGGTCGGCCAAGCAAAGACCCGGTCAGCCCCGAGATCCTTGGAGCACATCGCCAGGTGCGCGCCACCGTACGACTTACGCAGCACGACGGTGATCTTTGGCACCGTTGCCGAGGAGTAGGCGTAGAGCATCTTCGCACCGTGACGGATGATACCGCCGTGCTCCTGAGCGACGCCCGGCATGAAGCCCGGCACGTCCACCAGGGTGACCAGCGGAATATTGAAGGCGTTGCAGAAGCGGATGAAACTCGAAGCCTTGTCGGAGGAGTCGATGTCCAGCACACCGGACATGATGTTCGGCTGGTTTGCGACGATCCCCACGGTACGGCCCACCACGCGACCGAAACCGACCACGATGTTCTGTGCGAAGCCTGCCTGGGATTCAAGGAAGTCGCCGCGGTCTACGATGCGGGTGATCACTTCGCGGACGTCGTAGCCCTTCTTGCCCTCAACGGGAACGATGTCACGCATAGACTCGTCGGGCTCCACGATGTAATCCGGGTCCACCACAGGTGGTTCCTCGGTGTTGTTCTGTGGCAGGAAGCTCAGGAGCTTCTGCGCGATCAGAACGGCCTGCTCATCGTCATCCGCGACGAAGTGGATGTTGCCGGCCTTGGACATGTGTGCGTCCGGGCCACCGAGCTGTTCCGAGGTCACGACTTCGCCGGTCACGGACTTGATCACGCCAGGGCCGGTGATGAACATGTTGGCTTTGCGTGTCTGGATGATGAAGTCTGTCAGCGCTGGTGAGTAGGCAGCACCGCCAGCACACGGGCCTGCGATGATGGACACCTGTGGCACCAGGCCAGAAAGCAACACGTTCTGGTAGAACACCTTGCCGTATCCGGAGAGCGAGTCGATGCCTTCCTGGACGCGAGCGCCACCGGAGTCGTTGATGAAGATGAACGGAGTACCGGTGGTTGCGGATGCTTCCATCATGGCGGCGACCTTGTTGGACTGGGTCTCGCCAGCGGAGCCACCCATCACGGTGAAGTCTTGCGAAGCGACATGGACAGGACGACCAAAGACAGCACCCACGCCCGTAACGACGCCGTCGGCTGGGGCCTCAGCCTTGTCCATACCGAACTCGGTGGTGCGGTGCTTGGCAAACATCCCGGTTTCGCGGAAGGTGTCGTCGTCGATAAGCAGCTCGATGCGTTCGCGGGCGGTGAGCTTGCCGCGCTCGTGTTGCTTTTCCAGCTTCGCCTCGCCACCGCCGAGGGCAACCTTGGCGCGCGCTTCCTCGAGCTTCTCGAGGCGTTCTTGCATAGAAGGTTCGTGAATCGTCATGTTTTGTCCTTTAGGCTGGCTCGACCTTGACGGTCTGGCTGCGGCCACCGACGGTGACCTTGTACTGGATTGGCTCGCGGATAGCGTTAGCTGCGCCGGAGGCTTGGGCCTTTTCCTTCTCAAGCTGCTCGGCGGTCTTGCCCACGTTCTTCGGGCCGTCTGGGCGGGCCTTGAAGAAGCCCGGCGCCACACCTGGGAACAGTGCGTTGGTGAGAACGTCCTCGTCGGTGCCGTCGAAGCCCTCCAGGGCCTGGGCTTCCCCAATCAGCTTGTCCCACTCTGGTTCCAGCAGATCGGCCGGGCGGACGGAGATAGGCTCCTTCTTCGTCTGTTCAGCGGCCTGCTTGATCAGCTCTGGGTCGCGCTCGCCGATGCACTCGCCGTAGTAGCCGAGCATCAGGTCCGCGAATTCCGCGGTCATAACCTTGTAGCGTCCCATCAGCACGTTGAACACCGCCTGGGTACCAACGATCTGGGAGGACGGGGTCACCAGTGGCGGGTAACCGGCGTCCTTACGGACGCGTGGCACTTCCTGCATCACTTCATCGATACGATCGCCAGCGCCCTGCGCGCGCAGCTGGGATTCCATATTCGAGAGCATGCCGCCTGGGATCTGGGACAGGAAGATGTTCGTGTCCACCAGGGTCTTGGATTCAAACTCCTTGTACTTCGGGCGAACTGCCTTGAAGTGATCGCGGATCTTGATCAGCTTGTCCATGTCCAGGTCGGTGTCGTACTCGGTGCCTTCAAGCATTTCCACCAGGGCCTCGGTGGGGTTGTGGCCCGGGCCGAGGGACATGGAGGAAATTGCGGTGTCGACAACGTCAGCGCCGGCCTCGATGGCCTTCATCAGCGTCACCAGGGTCACGCCAGTGGTGGAGTGGCAGTGGACGTTCACCTGAGTATCTTCGCCGTAGGTTTCCTTGATGCCCTTGACGATGTCATACGCAGGCTGTGGCTTGAGCAGCGCAGCCATATCCTTCAGAGCGATGGAGGACGCGCCCATGTCCAGGAGGCGACCGGCCTGCTCAATGTACCCTTCCACCGTGTGCAGCGGGGAGACGGTGTAGCAGATTGTACCCTGGGCATGCTTGCCGACGCGGGTGACCGCGTTCATGGCTCGCTCCAGGTTGCGTGGGTCATTGAGGGCGTCGAACACTCGGAACACGTCCATGCCGTTTTCGGCGGACTTCTCTACGAATTTGTCCACCACCATGTCTTCGTAGTGGCGGTAGCCGAGGAGGTTCTGGCCACGCAGCAGCATCTGCAGGCGGGAGTTGGGCATCAGTTTGCGGAAGGTGCGCAGGCGCTCCCAGGGGTCTTCGTTCAGGAAGCGGATGCAGGAGTCGAAGGTCGCGCCGCCCCAGCACTCGACGGACCAGAAACCAGCTTGATCAATTTCTTCGCAGATTCCGACCATGTCTTCCATGGCCATGCGGGTGGCCATGAGGCTTTGGTGAGCATCGCGGAGGGCAACTTCAGTAACACCAATTTTTCGTGGGCTCATGCACTCAAGGTTAGGTCAGCTTGGAGTTTCGCGCACTGGCTGTAAGTCAGTTGCGCAACCCAACGTTGGCTTTTCGGACAGCCTCATCTCACTTGAGCTGCGGTTTTGCTAACAATTTCACATGGCGGGCGTCACAGTGAAATTGCCCATACTTGCACGAATTTCTTTGTTTGATGTCTGCTTATGTTGTTTTTCGTGCTTGGTTTACTAACCACCGCGGGTCAGCTTGAGTAATACCGGGCCCCGCGCACCCGTGGAACCACTACAGCCCGAGTTGTGAGAACAGGAACTACAGCCGGAGGTGGGACAAGAGCTTAGGCTTTCTCGCACTAATTCGCCGGTGTGCCCCATATGATCCATGACAAGCTCGACTGTGCCGCGAGATAGTCCGCTGTGGCGCGCGACGTCAGCCACAGTGCCACAACCAGCGCTAATGGCGGCGCGTACCAGTTCGGTGGGGGTCATAGGAACACCTTGAGGATCTGGAATGCCACGACCGCAAGCATCCACGAACCGACGAATTGCACGGCGAAGCCGAAGAGGGTCCACTTGGCCCCAATTTCCCGACGCTGCGCCGCACTAGTCGCCACGCACGGGGTGTAGGAGAGCATGAAGATCATGAAGGCCCACACCGCTGCCACCGCGTGACCGCCAGAAGTGTCCTCAAAATCTTGGCGAATGTTCTTGGACAGGGCAGATTCTGCTTGGTCTTCGGGCGCTGCGTCGGTGACATCCTCCACGGCGTAGACCTGCGCCCAGGTCGAAATAACCGCTTCCTTAGCTACAAATCCGGTGATCAGAGGACCGGTCAGGCTCCATGATCCGAAACCAGCTGGCTGGAACACTGGAGAGATTGCTTCGGAGACAACACCATAGGCGGAATCCTGCGGTGGCACATCGGCGATATCATGATCACCGCGAACCGGGATAGCCATGAGCAGCCACACCACCACAACCGTCGTGACGATGATGCCACCAGCGGTTTCCAGGAAGCCACGCAGTCGCTGCCAGGTGACCGAGCCCGCCATGCGGGCTGTCGGTAACTGATAGGTTGGCAGATCAATGACCAAGGCCTCGCTGGGCATAGCGCGCCACAATGTCGAGCGCAGCAGCAGGCCCGTCGCCACGATCAACACGATCGATAGCACGTACATCGCAAACACTGCGCTACCGGCATGGTCTGGGAAGAAGATCGTCGTCAGCATGAGGAACACGATCAACCGCGCCGAGCATGAGGTGAACGGAATGAGCAACGACGTGAGGATGCGGTGGCGGGGGCTACCCAGCACGCGAGTTGCGGAGATCGCGGGCACGTTGCAGCCAAAGCCGACCACGATCGGAATAAAAGCTTTGCCGGGCAGGCCGATAGACCGCATCACCCGGTCTGTAACCACGGCCGCGCGGGCCATGTAACCGGAATCTTCCAGGACCGCCAGGCTCAGGAACATGAGCGCAAGCAGCGGCGCAAACGTTAGTACCATGCCAACGCCACCAATGAGGCCGTCGACAAGCAGGCCGGTCACCAACGGGTGATCCCACCCTGTCGCGGCGAGCCCGTCGGAGACTACCCCACCGAACCAGCCGGTGATCAGCGTTTCCAGACTGTCTTGCAGTGGCGCAGCCACAGTGGTGGTGATCTTGAAAACCAGCCACATCACACCGAGGAAGATCAGGGGCCCGAGGAAGGGGTGGAGCACAACGCGGTCAATGCGCTGCGTCCAGGTTTCCCGCTCTTCGCCCTCCACGACGGCTGCCTTAACGGCATCGTCCAGGTCAGCAAAGCGCTTCTCGACGCCATCCCCCACGCGCACCTGCACCTTCGGGCGGCCTAGTTGCGCGAGCACAACCTGCTCCAGGTCTGCCAGCCCCTCAAACTTTCGACCGTTCACTACCACGGCTGGAATACCAGTGACCTCAGCGAGGCGCTGGACGTCGACGGAGATGCCCTGCGCTTGGGCCAGATCCATCTTGGTCACAGCGAGGACAACGCGATAGGGGTGCTCGGCAAGCTGAAAAGCGAGATTGAGTCCGCGTGCGGGAGCCGTAGCGTCAACCACAACTACCGCCAGGTCGGGGCGTTCGTCCTCGGCACGCTCGATGAGCATGTCCCGGGTGAGCTCTTCATCTGGGCTGAGCGGGTCCAAGGAATAGGTTCCGGGGAAGTCAATGACATCCAACGCCATGCCATCCTGGGTTTTCCACACACCTCGGCTCACCTCAACGGAGGTCCCCGGCCAGTTGCCGGTCTTTACTTTCGCACCGGTGAGCGTGTTAAAGGTGGTGGACTTTCCTGAGTTAGGCGCGCCAATGAGCGCCACGATTGGCGACCCCTTCGGGGCTACCACGGTGGATGCTGCAGCATGGCAGCTAGGAATGTTGGCAGGCTTGCCGCTCACAGCGTGACGTCGAGGTGACGGAGGGTGACGCGATCGATGGCATATCGCGTCGTTCCAACGGTAACGATGCGTCCGCCACCAGCAACTTTTTGGCCAAGCTTAACGCTCATGCCAGGACGGATTCCGAGTTCTTCGAGTCGCATCGCCAGCGCCGGATCACGCTCGATCGCTCGTTCAAGGCAGCACTCTGGGAGGCTAGCGCAGCAGCCGACTGGTGCTTGGTCCGCAGAGATGCAGTCTTTACGTTCGCACTGCACTCTGCTCTTGAGCTTGAACATGGTCATTACCGTTACCGCTGTACTTCCCCGGGAGAGTTTCTTAGGTCCCCCTACCCTCATCTTGGTAAGCCTTACCTTAAACTGTAAGCGGGGGAAGACAATGAGTAAGGCGCTAAAAATCCCCTTATAGCCCCTGTTCTTCAGGACCGGCTCGCGCTATCCCAACATCCGGGCCCGGAACACTCGGGGTGCTTCCCCAAATTCAGCCTTGAACACTCGAGAAAAGTGCGAGGGCTCATGAAAGCCATACTGACTACTAATGTGATGAATCGATTCTGTCGCGTGGGCAGGGTCAGCGAGGTCATTTTTCACCCGCTCCAAGCGCCTACCCCGAATATATGCCGCGACCGTGACCCCTTGAGTAGCAAACTGCGCATGCAGGTGTCGCACGCTCACGAACAGCGCAGCTGCAATCATGCCCGGCGAAAGGTCTGCATCATGGAGATTCTGCTCAATAAAAGCTGTCGCTTGCCTAAAGAGGAGATTGGCAGTTCCAGATTCCAGCTCAGCAGCATATTCCGAAGAAAACACGGAGATCAACATGTTCAACGCCGACCGCACTAAAGCTTCAGCATGTTCCCCGTCGAGCACATCAATATTGGTGGCTAGCTGCTCGAACATCGGGATGGCCACCCTCCCCAGTCCCGAGCAGCGAGAAATAGGAGAGGCGGTGAGTGCTTCAATCTGGTTGGGCGTGAAATTCAAATAGCGCTGCGGAAAATACACCACCAGCGTGTGCTGGGGTTGCTCGTACACCAACTCATAAGGCCGCTGGGTAACGTACAGAGCCAGGTCCCCCGGATGCAGCACGCAGGTTCGCCCGTCCTGCGTCATCGCAGAGGAGCCTTCAAGTTGCAAGCTGAGCTTACAGAACGGCTCACGGTCCATACCGATGGATTCGCTTGTCCTGCGAACAGTATGGGGCGACGTGATCATGTCAAAGAGGGCAATCTCCCCCAAGGTTGCCGCCGACATGCGCGCCGAGAACGCTCCGCCAGGGGCGCTCCTGATATCCATCTTTCCAAAGTGCGAGGTCACCGCACTGCGCCACTGGGCGAGGGTAAATTCTTCCGACATTGGTGGTGTCATGCCCACCATCTTAAAGTGACGCAGCGCACATTTAAAGCCAAATTGCGTGCACTCAAAGTCAACTCCTATCGCTGTGATCGGGGCAACATTGGGGAACATTCTGTCGTTTGTCCCCCAAAGGAGGCACTCATGTCTGACTTTTCAGCGCTGCTCGAGTCCGTCGTCACCAGCGAAGGCCAGGAAATCTTCAACCCAGCTACCGGAGAATCCCTCGGTTGTTGCCCAGTAGGCACTCCCGCTGATGTCGATGCCGCAGTCGCACGCGCCCGCGCTGCCGCTCCGGGCTTGGCCCAACTCAGCCATGAAGAGCGCAGCGAACTGCTCATGCGCGCCGCTGATGCCATCGAGGCAAAGGCCGAAGCCCTCGCGGAACTGCTCTCCCGGGAACAGGGCAAACCCCTCAATGGCCCGAACGCCCGCTTTGAAGTCGGTGCCTGTGCCGGGTGGTTGCGCGCCACCGCGTCCTTCGATTCGCCGGACTATGTCGCAGTTGACGCCGATGTCACCGCGACCGTGACCTACAAACCACTCGGTGTGGTCGGGGCGATCGGCCCATGGAACTGGCCCATGATGATTACCATCTGGCAAATTGCTCCGGCAGTTCGTATGGGCAACACGGTCGTCGTTAAGCCGTCGGAATACACCCCGCTGTCTGTGCTCGCTCTGGTGAAAACCATCAACGAAGTCCTCCCTCAGGACGTCGTGCAGGTAGTCACGGGCGGTGGTGACGTTGGAGCTGCCCTCTCGACGCACGCTGGCATTGACAAGCTCATGTTTACCGGCTCTACCGTCACCGGCAAGAAGATCGTCTCTGCATCTGCGGAAGGCCTCACGCCACTCACGCTGGAGCTCGGCGGCAACGACGCCGGCATCGTCCTCGACGACGCCGACCCAGCAGCCATCGCCGGCGACCTCTTCTGGGGCGCCTTCATTAACACCGGCCAGACCTGCGCAGCGATGAAGCGCCTTTACGTTCCAGCCTCGCTTTACGACGCCGTATGCGACGCACTCCTCGCCGTAGCCGAAGCCTCCCCCATGGGTGTCGGACTCGACGAAAACAACGTCCTCGGCCCGCTGCAGAACAAGGCCCAGTTCGACATCGTCGACGGCTTGGTGAAAGAAGCCGTCGCCTCAGGTGCGCGCGTCCTGACCGGCGCCAACCCTGATTACGAGGCACCCGGCTACTTCTACCCCACCACCCTCATCGCAGACATTGACCCAGACAATCCATTGGTCACCGAGGAGCAGTTCGGCCCGGCGCTGCCGATCATCAAGTACACCGATCTGGATTGGGCCATCGAACAGGCCAACTCTCTGGATGTGGGACTGGGGTCGTCCGTGTGGTCATCAGATCGTGACCGCGCCCTGGAAGTAGCAAGCCGACTGGAAGCGGGTACTACCTGGATCAACTCTCATGGCGCAGTGGATCCTCGGGTGCCGTTCGGTGGCATCAAATCCTCCGGTTACGGCGTCGAATTCGGCACCGAAGGCCTCAAGGGTCTGGCTTATCCACACATCATCAACGGCTAGGGAGGGATCTTGACCATTACTGCTCCAGATAAAGAATTCCTGCACCAGGATGACGGTCTGCATCGCGGAATGAAGTCCCGCCATCTGCAGATGATCTCGTTCGGCTCCGCCATTGGCACTGGCCTCTTCCTCGGTTCTGGTGCATCAATCCAGCAAGCTGGCCCGAGCGTGGTGTTGGCTTTCGCCATCGGCGGATTCATCATCTACTTGATCATGCGCATGCTGGGCGAAATGGCCGTTGAGCACCCCGTATCGGGTTCTTTCAGCGCATATGCACGCCATTACATTGGCCCCCGCGCAGGGTTTATCACCGGCTGGAACTGGTGGTTCACCACCATCGTGGTGGGGATGCTGGAACTGACGGCAGCGGGTACCATCATGGACTTTTGGTTCCCAGAACTACCGCACTGGGTGACAGCGCTGGTGACCCTGCTGGTGGTTACCGCTATTAATTTGGTGCATGTGGGGGCGTTCGCCGAGGCTGAGTTCTGGCTATCCTTCATCAAGGTCGCAGCTCTTATCCTCATGATTGTGGTCGGGGCTGCAATCGTATTGGGCCTGACTCCAGAACCTGCCCTGGGTATGAAAAACATCACCGAAAATGGCGGTATTTTCCCTAACGGTGCGGTTGGAGTCCTGTTCTCGTTAGTCGCTGTGATTTTCGCCTTCGGTGGCATCGAGTCCATCGGCACCGCGGCGGGCGAAACCCAAGACCCAGCAAAGACTTTGCCCAACGCCATCAACTCCGTCATCTGGCGTATTTTGATTTTCTACATCGGTGGCATGTCAATCATCGTCCTGCTGGCGCCGTGGAATCAGTTGGATACCGCCACCTCACCATTCGTGCGTGCACTAACCACAATCGGTATCTCCGGTGCAGCTACCGGGCTCAACCTCATCGTGCTAGTCGCCGCGCTGTCTGTGTTTAACACCATGACGTTCTCCGGCACCCGTATGCTTCGGGACCTGTCGCTCGGTGGCCAAGCACCACCGTTCTTCTCGGCAACCACCAAGAAGGGCGTGCCGCTGCGGGCCTTGTTGTTTAATGCCGGACTGATGGGCACCGCCGTGCTGCTCAACTACCTGTTCGAAGGCAAACTGCTCATGGTCTTCATCGCCATCATCGTGGGCGCTGAACTAATTTCCTGGTCGGCCATCGCCATCGCACACTGGAAATTCCGTAAGGAATACGCCATTAAAGGTAAGTCCTCCGCGTACCGCGCTCCCTTGTTCCCCATCGCAAACATGCTGTGCCTGGCGTTCTTCGCCATGATTGTCGTGTTGATGGCTTTCCTCCCCGACTATCGGATGGGTGTCGTCGCACTTCCACTCTGGATTTTGCTCCTCGGTGTGATCTGGGCGGGTAAACAAGCACACGAAAAGCGCCAAACGACTAACTAGAAAAGGACACTGATTCTTCATGCAGACCACCGTGGGTGAATTCATCCTCGATCGACTCAAAGCTATTGGCATTTCCGAGATCATCGGCGTGCCAGGCGACTTCAACCTCAGCTTCCTCGAGCAGGTAAAGGAAACCCCTGGTATCCGATTTGTTGGTAGCTGTAACGAGCTCAACGCGGCTTACGCAGCTGATGGCTATGCTCGCCAGCGTGGTGTTGGCTGTCTGCTCACTACCTATGGTGTGGGCGAGTTGTCCGCGCTCAACGGAATTGCTGGTGCCCGAGCTGAGCATGTACCCGTGGTGTCTCTTGCAGGTGCGCCGCCGTTGTATGCCACCGAGTATCGGTGGGCGATGCACCATTCTCTTGCGGATGGCGATTACGCGAACATGCTCGAAGCTATCGCACCTTTTACGGAAATCTCGTGTCGTGTCACCCCAATGAACGTGGTGGAGGAGTTTGACCGGGCGCTGCACACCTGTCTGCGCGAAAAGCGGCCGGTGCACATTCAGATCCCTTCTGACATCACCCACCTCACCATTGAGGTTCCTGACCAGCCATTTTCCACGGATTTGGCGACCTCCGACAAGGAGCGCTTGGAAGCTGCCACCGCAGCTGTGCTGCGACGCTTCGAGGAAGCCACCGATCCGATCATCTTGATCGACCAGGACACCGACCGCCACGGTTTCACGGAAAAGTTCCGACGGATCATCGACAAGGCCCAGGTGCCGTACTCCCAGCTCTCCTCCGGAAAGGCCATCCTTTCCGAGCGCGACCCACTGTTCATCGGCACGTACAACGGCAACGCCTCCGCACCGGGTGTGAAGGAACGCGTGGAAAACTGCGACTTCCTGGTCACCACGAATCCACGCTTCATCGAGGTCAACTCCGGGTCCTACACCCACGAGCTCCCCGAGGAACACATCATCAACTTCGGCGATCAGCATGCCAACGTCGGCGGAGAGTTCTTCGTTGGCATTAATACGCTGGAGCTTCTCGACGCCATTGCCGACCAGATCCCGGCCGCTGAGCAATCCGCGGCCGCGCCATACGAAGAGGCAGCAGTGGACGTCGATAAGCAGGCGCCTCTCACTCATGCCCGCATGTGGCCGCAGATGGTCAGCCACATCGGGGAAGGTGACGTGGTGATCGCAGAGGCGGGCACCTCCAACATCGGCCTCGGGCCGCTCCACTTCCCCGAGGGGGTGCAGTACATTAACTCGCCGATTTGGGGCTCAATTGGTTTCACCCTGCCTGCGCTGCTCGGCTCGATGTTGGCTGCCCCGGAGCGTCGGCACGTGCTGTTTATCGGCGACGGGTCCTTCCAACTCACAGCTCAGGAGCTTTCCACTATCCTGCGAGAGGACCTCAAACCGCTCATCGTGCTGGTCAATAACAAGGGCTACACCATCGAGCGCTTCATCCTCGGTATGGAGGAGGACTACAATGACATCCAAGACTGGTCCTACAATGAACTACCTAAGGTGTTCAAGCGAGATACCACCATGCAGTCCTACAGTGCCCGCACTGAAGGGGAACTGGAGGACGCACTGAACCAGATCAAGGCATCCGATGCCGGAGCGTTCCTGGAAGTGCACCTCGATCCCTTCGACGCACCACGTGGGCTGCAGGTGTTCGGCCCGCTGACCGCCGACTTTGACTACGGCCCACGCGGCCCACGCAACCCGTAACGTAAGGAGCTGTTCATGATCCGACCTGACCTTGCCTCGCTGCCTGTCTACGTCCCAGGCAAGCGCCACCCAGGGGCAGTCAAGCTCTCTTCCAACGAAACGACGCAACCGCCGCTTGCCGACGCCGTAACCGCCATGACCACTGCCGCAGCGTCGCTCCACCGCTACCCCGATATGGGAGCGGTACAGCTGCGCACCGACCTCGCCTCGCACCTTGGCCTAACACTCGAACAGGTCGCCGTGGGGACCGGGTCCTCCGCCCTGTGCCAGCAGCTGGTCCAGATCACCTGCGGCGCCGGGGACGACGTCGTATTCCCCTGGCGTTCCTTCGAGGCATACCCACTCTTTGCCCAGGTAGTCGGCGCAAACCCAGTGGCTGTGCCACTTACCGCCGAGCAAGGCGTGGACCTGCCAGCCATGGCGGCCGCCATCACCGACCGCACTCGGCTGATCTTCGTGTGCAACCCCAACAACCCCACTGGAACAACCGTCACCACGGCAGAATTCCGTGATTTCCTCGACGCCGTCCCCTCCGACGTCATCGTGGCCCTCGACGAAGCCTACTTCGAATACAACAATGCCACCGATACGCCCGTCGCCACCGACTTCCTGGAATCACACCCCAACGTCATCGGGCTGCGCACCTTCTCCAAGGCCTACAGCCTCGCCGGCGCCCGCGTCGGCTACGCTTTCGGCGCCACGGAGATAATAGAAGCGCTCAACAAGGTTGCGATCCCCTTTTCCGTGAACGCCGTCGCCCAGGCAGGCGCCGTCGCCTCCCTCAAAGCATGCGACCAACTGGACGAACGTATCGCGCACACCGTCACCTCCCGCGAACGCATCGCCCGGGAACTCGCCCCCTACGGTGCCCTGGAATCCGAAGCCAACTTCGTATGGATCCCCGCGGCCGGGCTCGCTTCGCTTGGAACCGGGCCACTCGAACTTGCCGACAAGCTCGCCGACGCCGGCGTCCTCGTCCGTGCCTTCCCAGAAGGCATTCGCATCACGGCCACCACAGATGAAGAAACCGACGCGTTTCTCACCGCATGGAAAACCGTGATTGAATAACGCATCTCAGATGGATACAGCCCCCTTCGATAATTTTTCGACGGGGGCTGCTTTGGTTGTTTGTGGGTTAAGTATGTCCGCTTTCCTCGGTAACGCCTGGTCAGGAGATTTTTCTATTGCTTTGGGGCGTTGGGGCTTTAGGGCTTTGGGGTGATTTTGTTTTCTCCCCGACATTACCCTCCCGAAGTTCGGGCTCATCGCAAAGATTTTCGAACAACCTCGGGGGCGTAATGTCGGGGTCGTGGCTCCGACCCACCAATCTCGGGGGCGTAATGTCGGGCTCAACGCCACAGCCACGCCCCCAAAACAATCAACTATTGGGCCAGCAGCTCCCGCATCAGTGCTGCAGCTTGAGATGGTGTTTTGCCGACTTTCACCCCGGCAGCTTCAAGGGCGGCTTGTTTTCCGGCGGCGGTTCCGGCACTGCCAGAGACGATTGCTCCCGCGTGCCCCATGGTTTTTCCCTCGGGTGCGGTGAAGCCAGCGATGTAGGCGACCACCGGTTTGGTGACGTGTTCTTTGATGTAGGCTGCTGCATGCTCTTCCGCGTCACCGCCGATTTCGCCGATCATGATGATGGCTTCGGTTTCTGGGTCGTTTTGGAATTGCTCGATGACGCCGATGTGGGTGGTGCCGATGATGGGGTCTCCGCCGATACCGACGCAGGTGGAGAATCCGATGTCGGAGAGTTCGTACATCATTTGGTAAGTGAGGGTGCCCGATTTGGATACGAGGCCGATCCGCCCAGGGTTGGGGGCGGTTTCGGCTGGGATGATGCCGGCGTTGGATTTGCCTGGACTGATGATTCCGGGGCAGTTAGGTCCGATCAGGCGGGTGCCAGATTCTTTAGCAAGAGCGTGGAATTCGGCGGTGTCTTTGACTGGGATACCTTCGGTAATGACGATGCACAGCGGGATTTCAGCCCGGATCGCTTCTTCCACTGCGTATTTCGTGAAAGCGGCGGGGACGAAGATGACGGTGGTGTCGGCGCCGGTGGCGCGC
This sequence comes from Corynebacterium sp. NPDC104732, assembly GCF_055583565.1. Lineage (NCBI taxonomy): Bacteria > Bacillati > Actinomycetota > Actinomycetes > Mycobacteriales > Corynebacteriaceae > Corynebacterium > Corynebacterium sp. NPDC104732. Next base: position 101,186 of record NZ_JBVJNS010000007.1, on the reverse strand, counting down.
ATTGCTTCGCGGACGGATCCGAAGACAGGGATGGTGACGTCGTTGTCGAAGGCGACGCTGCTGCCGGCACGCTTCGGGTTCACGCCACCTACGATGTTGGAGCCGGAGTTCAGCATCCGCTGGGTATGCTTTTGACCTTCGGAGCCGGTCATGCCTTGGACGATGATTTTCGAGTTTTCGTTAAGGAAGATTGCCATGTCAGTTGCCCCTTTTTTATTGCGATGCCAGTTCGGCCGCGCGGTGGGCGGCGTCGTCCATGGAGTCTGCTTGTTCGAGTTTCGGGAGGTTGGCGTCGGAAAGTATGCTTCGTCCCAATTCTGCGTTGTTGCCGTCGAGACGCACGACCAACGGCTTCGGTTCGATTCCTTCGGAGGCGAGGATGCGGAACGCTTGGACGATGCCTTTGGCTACTTCGTCGCAGGCGGTGATTCCGCCGAAAACGTTGACGAATACGGATGTGACCTGGGCGTCGCCGAGGATCACTTCAAGGCCGTTGGCCATCACTTCGGCGTTGGCGCCGCCACCGATGTCGAGGAAGTTCGCAGGCCGCGGCTGGCCGGGTAGTTCTTCGCCGGCGTAGGCGACCACGTCGAGGGTGGACATCACCAGGCCGGCACCGTTGCCGATGACGCCGACATTACCGTCAAGCTTGACGTAGTTGAGCCCCATTTTCTGCGCTTTGAGCTCCAGCGGGTCAGTTGCGCCATGGTCCTCCAGCGCTGCGTGGTCGGGGTGGCGGTAGGCGGCGTTGTCATCGAGGGTGACTTTGCCATCCAGTGCCACGATGTCGCCGGAACCGGTTTTGACCAAGGGGTTGACCTCGACGAGGGTGGCGTCTTCGGCGGTGTAGACGTGGTAGAGGCGTTTGAGGACGGGCACCAGCTTGTCGACGTCCACTGCATCAAATCCAGCCTCCCTAGCCATCTCACGTGCCAGGGTGTCCGTCATGCCATCCAACGGTGAGAAGTTCCGCTTGACCAGCGCTTCTGGCCGCTCCTTGGCCAGGGTTTCGATATCCACCCCGCCTTCCTTAGACAGCATCGCCAGGTAGCGGCGTTTGGTGCGGTCCAAGAGGATGGAGAAGTAGTACTCCTCGGCAATGTCAGCACCTTCCGCGACCATCACCTTCCGAACCGTGTGACCTTTAATTTTGAGTCCGAGGATGTCGTCTGCCACCTGCCCAGCCTCTGCTGGGCTATGCGCGAGCTTTACGCCACCAGCTTTACCGCGTCCGCCCACTTTTACTTGGGCTTTGACCACCACAACTGGGGTTGCCAGTTTCGCTGCAGCGTGTTCCGCTTGGATCGGGCTCGTGGCCACAATGCCGCACAGGACGGGGACGCCATGCTTTTCAAAGAGATCTCGAGCTTGGTACTCGTAAAGATCCACTGTGAGTCTCCATTTCAGTCAATAATCAATACCCCACATTGATATATGACTTGCCTCACAGATAACAAGGTGGTCAATTTACATCACTTTGCATAATTCACAAACACAGCGTAACAGCAAATCTTTTTGCAAAGGTCAACACCCCCGCTGTTTACCCCCTATTTCCTAATGGATTAATGGTGGGAGCAGAAAGGCCATCCCGACTCCCCAGGTGAGGTGGAGAGCCGTTGCCGAAACTAGATTTCCCGCACGCCGAGCTTCGAAAGTAGCTATCCCACCCACCAACAACGCTGCAACAATTAATAGCGGAACCCCCATCGCCATAGTGACCAGCAAGTAGATTCCTACCTGCACAATCACAGATCTTTGCCCTGGAAGAACGTTGTCAAGGTGTCGTTGCACCACATCCCTGAAAAACATCTCTTCACCCACACCATTGACCACCAAGGTGATCAACGTCAACAGCACCGTTCCTGTCCGCATATTATCTAGGAGGTCGCTGACCGGACCCGCTAGAACTGGAATCATCCTCACAGCCATAGCTCCTGCCATGAAAAAGACAATCAGCAGGCTTCCCACCAGCACCCCACGGGTGACACCGGAAAGGCCCTCCCGATAGGCATCACGGTTTCCGTAGCGCCACCACGTAACCAACCAGACTGCCGCGGTGAAGAAGGTACCAGCATAAAAGCCTGTGGAAGCTGGGGGTGACTGCGCAGCGAAGAACAACCCAGACGCGCCCAGCGTGGCGGGAAAAACGACTTGCCACAGGGCTGGTCGCTGCAAAAAAGAGGTAGTCGGTGAGGGCATGAAGCCAGTGTTGCACGAACTGAAGGATGAATTCACCCTCGTTAAAGCTGTGTACCCTGGGTGCCAATTATTGGATTAGAAAAACCACTACTGAGAGGACCTCCCCACTATGGACCAAACCACCATTCGTAAGGCCCTAGTCACGGGCGCAACAGGATATGTCGGAAGTAATGTCACCAAACGTCTATTGGAAGAGGGGTGGGCTGTGCGCACCCTGTCCCGCAGCCGGGAGAAGGCGTTAGGAATGGAATGGGGCGATAAAATCGTCGCCGAGGGAGAGCATGCGGGCGCCGGACAAGTAGAGGTTGTCGAGGGCGATGCGTCGCAGCTTTCCCACGTCCATGATGCGCTCCAGGGTGTCGACGTAGCCTGGTACCTGGTGCACTCAATGTCAGATGCCAATGACTTCAAAGACACTGAGTTGCGCATGGCTAAGATTTTCGCTTCCGCTGCAGAGGCCGAGGGGGTGAAACGAATCGTTTATCTTGGTGGCTTGCACCCCGAGGGCGAAGATCTTTCCGAACACTTGGCTTCCCGAGTAGAGGTAGGCGAGGTTTTTCTGTCCTCGCAGGTGCCTGCCGCTGTACTTCAAGCCGGAGTTGTCCTCGGGGATGGTTCGGTGTCATTCGAGATGCTGCGCCACCTTTCAGAGCGGCTTCCTGGCGCGATTGGCCCATCGTGGATCCGTAACCGTATTACGCCAATATCGGTTCGTGATGCTGTGTTCTACCTCGTTAGAGCCGCCGACCTTCCGGAAGAAGTCAACCGTACTTTTGATATTGGTGGCCCCGATACTCTCCGTTACGCAGACATGATGAAGGAATATGCGAAGGCAACCGGATTGGGGCCACGGTTGATATTGTCTGCCCCGGTAGCAACCCCTCAGCTTGCAGCCCAGTGGATTTCGCTGGTGACGCCTGTGAAAGCGCAGATTGCGCGCCCACTCATCGGCAGCCTCATGCACGATACTGTGGTGAAGGAACGCGACCTTGAGCGCTACACCGGCACCCCTGAAGGTGGAAATCTCACGTTTCGTGAAGCGATTCTGGCAGCCACAAAAGAGCTTGATACCCATCGGTGGATGCGAACGTTTACGTCGGTAAGTGCCGCGGTTGCGCTCTGTAGCGCAGTAGGTTCTGGTTTCGTGGCGACGCAAACCAAAGAGTATAAGAAGCTAGATTTTCCGAGCTGGCAACCTCCGGCGTCTGTCTTCCCTATCGTGTGGACTGCTCTTTACACCGACATCGCCATTATGAATGCGCTAGTGCTGTCCGATGAGCTGGAGGAAAACAACCGGGACTCCGCGAAGAAGCACGCCGGTGCCCTCGCAGTTAACCTGCTCCTCAATGCTGGATGGACGGGAGTATTTTTCCGCTCGCGCCGCAGAAAGCTAGCTACGGCGTGGGCTGGGGTCTTGGCGGTGAGCAGTGCTGATTTGGTGAGGCGAGCGTGGCGTTCCGCACCGCAACGTGGAGCACTGCTTTCTCCTTACGCTGTGTGGACTGGATTCGCTACTGTCCTAACCGCTGCAATCGCAAAGCGAAACGGTTAAACAAAAACTCCCTAGCCACATTGCTGTGACTAGGGAGTCTACTTAGTAGCGGGGGCAGGATTCGAACCTACGACCTCTGGGTTATGAGCCCAGCGAGCTACCGAGCTGCTCCACCCCGCGACGGGTGATAATTCACCGTGCCGTAACCTTCCGTTTTACCGGTGGCCTCGGCAACAGGGATTAACTATACACACCACCCGCCCGCTTGGCCAATCCGCAGGTCAAAAGGCAATTAACCGCGCGCCCATGCCCCGATTGGTCCCGGCACTACCGGCGGAAGATCACCCAGCAACGCATGCAGGTTGCTTTCTTCTTCTACCGCCGAGGTCACCGTCTTTACCTTGCCTCGTCGATCATCTTGTTGCGCTCCCGCCAACGGTGCACCTCCCATCGGTACCATTCCCCTGCCCATAGCGGAACCGGATCCGGATACGCTGGCTTGGGCGGGCAGCGCCGTCGAGAAGCCCGGCGCGGTCATCATGCCGGGACGCCCGGAAGCCATCCCGGCACCGACCGAACCGGCACGCCCCGCAGCACCGAACGCAGGCGCACCGCCAGCCAAAGGAGACATCGCCCCGAACTGCTGACTGCCACGCGCCAGGTCAGTCGGCCCCAGCGCCCCACCGCCACCAGCAAGCTTGCCGACGCCCCCAACAGGAGCCATCTTCCCGCCCGGCGTCCCAGCAGCCCCTAAACCGCCACCGACGGGCGAGAACTGGTACGGAGTCACTGCCGCATGCGCGCCCGTAGGCACATCTGCGACCATCCCACCTACCGGGCTGATCCCACCGAACGCACTGGAAACTTCAGTTCCGAAATCACCCAAGGATGGCAAACCAAACCCACCCATAGACGGATCAATGGCATCGAGCTGCTGCATATTCTGAGCAATCGCCTCAAAACTCCCCGGCCCCATGTTCTGAGGCTGGGCAACCAACTGCTCTAACTGCTGCGAGCCGGCCTGAATGCGGGCAATAGGACCTGGTTTGCCATTGCCGTCGACAAGCCCCATCTGCGCCTGCAGCTCCTCACCTCCAGCCGCAACCTGCTCCATCTTCATCAAATTACGAATCACCGGCATCGTGCTCTCCACCGCGGCCGGGAAGGTAGAGCCCATAAACGACGTCAAAAACTCCTGCTCAGCCGCCTTCCGCTCCACAGGATCCGGGATCATCGCAATCGCCATCTCAGCCATCGCCACATGAGCCCCACTAGCCTGCGCCACCTGCCCCATGTACTCCACAGACGTCGACATCAACCCGGCATTATTCGCAAAAACATCCGCAGCATCCGCAACCTCAAGCGCACGATCAACCGCCGCATTAATGCTGTCAGCCTTATTAATCTCAGCAATATCCCACGCGGTTGTGCGAATGTTCTCCGCTAGCTGCGCAGCATTCTTCGACATCCCCGACCACGCCTCAACTGACGCAGCCACAGCCGAAGCATCCGTCGCCGCAAACGCAGCACTCAACTCCGCCAAACTCGCCGGAATAGAAACCGAAGGCGTAGGGAACGAAAAATCCTCAAATACCTGATCAGGACGAGCAGGGAACAACGTAGACTCAGCCCCCACAGCACCGCCCTCATCAGCAATCTGCAACGCCCGCTCAGCCAACCCCTCCTGGCTCACCAACGAACGCTCCGTCGCCTTCAAACCATCCCGCAACCAAGCAACCTGCTCCGCATACTTCTGCAACGTCTGCACCGCCGAACCAGCGCCACCCTGAACAACAAGCCCATGAGAAGCACCCATCTGATCAAGCCCCGACACCTCGGAATACGCAGCGGAGAGGCCGGCTTGTTGGCCTCCTGCAAAGATCCCCTGCGCTTTGACCGCGAGAGTACCAATTTCTCCAACCTGCCTGTTTAGAACTGCAGGATCAATTTCTATATGTTCCATTTCTGATCTTCTTCTCCACTTCTGGGTAAAGGTTTTCAAGAAATGCCAATGATTGATCACAAACTTCGTTGCCACTTAACTTCTTATCCAGGTCATGAACCTTTATCTCAAACTGCCCCATGCGCGTTTGAGACGTTGAAGTACACTCATGGACTGATTCTGCATCCAACCGATACTGGTATACACCAGGGATTTCAGACTCAACGGACTCAGAAATTAGATGCTGTGTTCGTCGCACTGTTTTTTTATTGACGGAATTCATGATTACCGAAACAGACCCAAAATATTCCGAATCTTCACCGGTCGTGAAGGTGCAAATCCTAAAATCCGCTCCTGGCCAATTCCCGAAACCAGACCGCTTCCCCAACCCCGTTTTTTTGAACACTTCGTCGTCAAGCTCGGTGCATGGGTCGAAGAGGCGGAAGTTGGGATCTTTTGGGTTTAAGGTTGCGGGGGTTTGGGCGTCGATAGGCGCGGTGTCTGCACTGACCGTCGTGGTCGTTTCCCCCTTGCGTGGCGCAGTGTCCGCACCGTTGGTGCAGCTTGTAAGGCTGAGTGTGAAGAATGTGATTGCGATGGCAGTAGAGAGCACTGCAGATAGACGCGTGTGAGCTCCGCGCATGGTTTCCCCCTGTTGGTAATCAAGCGTGTATGAGGCGTTGCTGTGGTTGTAAGTCTATGTACAAGTGCCCTCATTGTCTTTAGACTCTGTGCCACCCCGAAATGGTTCCATCGGTAGGGAAAGTATTTTCTTGGGGGTGGTTTTGGGGGGTGCCCGAAGTGGTTGCGATGTCGGTGCAGGGAGAGTTCTGCGGTGGTGCTTGATAGGGATTAAGACGCTTGTTGCAGATCCCTATGTTTGTCGTGCTGCCGAGTTGTTTGCGTAATGACCCCGACATTACCCTCCCGAACTTCGGGCTCGCGGACACGTTTTGGGAGTAACCTCGGGGGCGTAATGTCGGGGTCAAGCGTCTGCCCCACCAACCTCGGGGGCGTAATGTCGGGGCCATGCCTCTGCCCCACCAATCTCGGGGTCAAGCTTCCAAGCAACCATCCTCGAGACCAAAGCACCGAGAGAACTGCCACCCCAAACCATTTGACGATCTTCCACTTATCCGTGGCGAATTCCCAGTTCGTGGAGTGGGGTGGGCGTAGTTATTTGTCGGGTCCGCCGCCCAAAAACTTAGGCCCCGCACCACCAAAGTGCGGGGCCGAAAGGGGCCGAAAGGGTCCGAAGGGGCTGGGCCCAAGGGGCTACTTCTGGGCCTTCTGCAGTTCTGCTACGGCCTTGTCCAGCTCATCCAGGGCTTTGCCATACTCTTCGTGCGACTTGTTCTTTGCTGCATTGAGCGCATCAAGGGCCTTGCGCAGGTTTTCCGTCGCGGCCTTGGCATCTACCGGGGCCTCAGGTGTATCCGGTTGTGGGGTGTCCGCTGGTTTGTCGGCGGTCTCTGATGGTTCCGTTGGCAAATCCTTCGCTTCCTCTAGGTCGCTTGCAGCTCGTGGGTCAATTCCCACCTGCTGCAGTGCCTCTGCGATGGTTGGCGCGTAGCCGACCTTGCCGTCGTAAGACACCAGAACACGCAGGAGCTTCGGGAACGCAGATTTTTGTTCCTTGCGCTGCGAGTAGATCGGCTCCACGTACATGATTTCCCCATCACCGACCGGCAGGGTCAGCAAGTTGCCGTTGGTGAGGGTGTTGGTGCGCTCCCACAGGGCGCGGTCACGGGCGATCTGGTCGGAGGACATCATGGTGTCCTGTGCCTGCTTCGGTCCCTGGGTTTGGGTGTCGGTAGGCAGGGCACGGACGGTGATCTTGCCGTAGTTCGCTGGGTCAGAGGCCACCGACATGTGGGCGGCGAGGAACTCACGCTCCAGGCCACGGAACGGCGTGATCAGCTGGAACGATGCCTTCCCCGACTCTGGGTCGGCTGCCACAACATAGTACGGTGGCTGGTTGAGCTGCTTACGATCGTCCGGCGCAGTCGGGTCGGAAGGAACGGACCAGAAAGCGTCGTTGGTGAAGAAGATGCCAGGATCATCCACGTGGTACTTCGCAATCAGCTCGCGCTGCACCTTGAACATGTCCTGTGGGTAGCGCAGGTGGCTGTTCAGCTCGTCAGAGATCGCAGACTTGGGCTTCACGGTGTTCGGGAATACGCCCTTCCAAGCCTTCAGCACCGGATCATCGGTGTCGAACTCGTATAGCTCCACCGTGCCGTCGTAAGCATCGACGGTGGCCTTGACGGAGTTGCGGATGTAGCTGGTGCGGTCCGTGACGAGCGGCTGACGGGTACCGTCCGGGTTGAGCGCGTCCTCGGTGGCTTCGGTGAGGGACGTGCGTTGCGAGTACGGCAGGTTGCTCAAGGTGGTGTAGCCGTCGACGATCCACTTGATGCGGCCGTCAATCACCGCGGGGTAGGTCGTGGAGTCTGCGGTGAGCCACGGCGCTACCTTTTCGACGCGGGCCCTCGGATCGCGTTCAAAGATAATCTTCGAGTTCTCGCCGATCCGCTCCGACAGCACCAGGTTCATTTCCTGGTATCGCAGCGCGAACAGCGCACGGTTGAACATGTTGGAAATGTCCACACCGCCGTTGCCGTCGTAGGTGAAATTCACCCCGTCGGCGTCGTACTCCACCGGGTTTCCGGCAGTGCCGACAATCGAGTAGTCCACACTTGGGTGAACATCAGAGATCACCGGGCCGAAGTAGGTACGGGGCTGCTCCACGTCGAGGCCCATTTTGTTTTCTTCGCCACGTTCCTTCGCCTGCAAGTCAGACACGGAGTACAGGGGGTAGCCGCCGCGGGTGGATCCCACATCGCGGGCAACCTCATCAACCTGGTTAGCCGGCGCGGCGATGAAACCATTTCCGTGGGTGTACACGGTGTGGCGGTTAATCCAGTCTTTCTGGTTACCGTCCAGCTCATTCGGGTCCATTTCACGGACAGCCACCACATAATCACGCAGCTCACCATCGACGGTGTACCGGTCGATAGCAAGGGTGTCTGGGAACCCATAGAAGTTCTTCAGCTGCTGTTGCTGGGTGAACGTCTTGGACAGTACCTCTGGGTCCAGGAGTCGGATGTTAGAAACGGTCGCTTCGTCAGAGGCGACAGACTCGGCGTCGGAGCCGGTTGCTCCCCAGTTACGCTGATAGGTGACCTTGTCGTCGGTAATGCCGTAGGCATAACGCGTCATCTGGATGTTGCGGCTAATGGATTCCGCTTCCTTCTGCGCACGGTTCGGCTTGACGGAGAACTGTTCCATCATCATCGGCCAGCCAATCCCAATGACACCGGAAGACAGCAGCATCAGAATTGCTGCCAGTACGGGGATACGCAGATCCTTGAGGAACACTGCGGAGAAGAAAGCCACAGCCACCACCGCCGCGATCACCATCAGGAGAATCTTGGCTGGCAAGTAAGCATGCAGGTCCGTGTAAGAAGCACCGTGGAACGTTTCGTGCTGGCGGCCCATCAAGTCATAACGATCCAGCCAGTACCCGGCCACCTTCACCAGCATCCACGCCCCCGCGGTGAGCGCCAGCTGGGTGCGGGCACCATAGGACACGAAGCTCTTCATCCCCGGCCCGCCTGGGCGGATGCTGCCGAGCAGATAGTGCCCAATCAACGCGATGAAAAACGCGACGACCAGCAGGACGGAGAGAGTGTCGGTGATGAGTCGCCACATCGGCAGACTGAAAGCGTAGAAACCGAGGTCGAGTCCGAACTCAGGGTCAGTGACCCCGAACGTTTCCCGGTTGAGGAACAAGGAGACAGTGCGCCACGCACTTTGCCCAGCGATACCTGCCAAAACACCCACCACGATGGGCAAGCCGATGAGGATTTTCTTCAGCGACTCTTCCACCATGCGCCGATAGCCATGGATGGGGTTGTCGAGGTCAAACACGTCGATATTGTGAGGCCGGTTTCGGAATGCCAGGAACCCGGCAGCCCAGACAATCGCGGCAGCAAAAATGAAGAAGATAAAGAACAAAATGATGCGCGTGACCAGCACCGTGGTAAACACTCCACGGAAATTCACCTCCCCGAACCACATCCAGTCTGTCAGATACGTGACGGCCATCGGCGCTACCACAATGAGTAGCGTCAGGACGGTAAGAACAATGCTCAACATCTTCGGAGAGCGTCTAGCTGGGGGTTGTAGGCTCGTCGCCAATTCCAACTCCTTCTATTTTGCAGGTATTCTCCTAATACTCTACGGATTTTAGTAATTACGCGAACAAAGGCAGGCAATGACCCAAAACGCTGCACTGAACAAAGCAATGCTCGAAGCCGTCGAATTTATCCATGCCGAAGGCTGGGATGCGAGCCCCACGTTGTTTGCGCTGGTAGGCGTCGAGAAGCTCGGGCTTCCTGAAGAGGAAGGACCACTCGCTCTGGTCGTACAAGACGACATCCCCGGCGCGATCGAAGACTTCCTCCCCACCGTCGCCTGGCCCGCCGATGTTGAAGGGGTCGTGCTGGCGCAGGAAATTATGTTCAGCGACGCCGGCGCCCCCGCCCGCCCGGCGCGACTGTTTTCCGGCGTTCTTCGCGACGACTCGGAGCTGACCCTCTTGCAGATCCGACCAACCGAAGATGAGCTACAAGAACCCTTTGCCGAGGACAAGATCGACCTGCGGGGTGGCCCAGACGTAGCGCCAGAAGTGATTGAGGCGCTACGCTACACTTTGAACGCCAACCCCTACGACTATTAATGGGAAAGACCGCGCTGTGCACAATCGCTGGAATATTCGTCTCGCCGGGTTTTTAGTACCGGTTGCGATGCTTGGGCTGTCCGCATGTAGCAAGGACGCCCTCGAGCCGGAGCCAGGCCCGGCACCTACGATCACCTCCAGTACCAGTGCGCTGCCCACGGCGTCGCTAAGCCCGTCAGCGACGGCCACCACCAGTGCTGCTTCGTCGACGGCGGACGAGGAAACGCCGACCTCCACGGCTACAAAAGAAGCGTCGTCGGTAAGCAAGGTGGCGCAGATGTACGGCTCGCTGGCGCCGGCGGAGTTCTTCGACATGTTTGAGGACTGCGCCCCTAACGGCATCCCGGATTCCAGCGCCTGCACCGGCCCGGAAGTCGGCCAATTTCAGTTCTTCAAGGGGGATGCAAAAGCCGCATCGACCACCCAGCTGCTCACCGAGTTGCGCAGTTCCCGGGTGGTGGAGGACTCCGGCGACCGGATCGTCGGTTGGTCGACCCTCGGTACCACCGCCGTGATCACCGTGGTGGATAACAAAAAGGGGCTCACCATGCAGCAGATGGTCTCCTCCGACAAGCAGGATCCGCTGGAGCGCATCTATGAGCTGGGCCTGGCCGCAGCGCCAGAACCAACCCCAACAGCAGAGCCCAGCGAGAACCCCTCCTAACTAGTCACACGTAGTGACCTGCTGGCCGCCGTTGTAGGCCTCGAGCTGTTTCACCGCGTCGGTCAGTGAGGTTACCTTGAGCAGCGTGATGTCCTTGACCTTCGCGGTTTTCGCTTCCCCGCAATTGGCCGCCGGGGTCAAAAACACCTCCGCCCCAGCGTCTTTCGCAGCCCGGATCTTGTGGGTGATACCGCCAATCGGCCCCACTTCACCCGATTCCGCGATCGTGCCGGTGCCCGCGATGAACTTCCCACCAGTGAGCTCACCAGGGCTGAGCTTATCGACGACCGCGAGCGTGAACATCAAGCCAGCACTCGGACCGCCAATATCCTCCAGGTTGTATTCGATGGTGGCGCCATCCGCGGGCACAGACACCAGGATCACCCCCAGAAGCCCCTTGCCGGTGTGCGGGTTCTTCCCCAACACCACCTCACGCGTCTGCCCTCCCTCAAAACCGAGGGTCACCTTCTCCTCCGGCGCTTTAGCCGCAACAAATTCCCGCAGCTGTGCCGGGGACTCCACCTTCTCGCCGTTGAAAGAGACAATGCGATCCCCCGCAGTCACCAGGTCTTTCACCGGGGCGTCCGGCATGACGTCTTTTACTTCTACCACTGTCGGGCGGCCCAAGTACCGGTAAGCAGCGAGTGTGGCCGAGGACTCGGAGTCAGAAAACGCCGTCTGGTTCTGCTGCTTGATTTCTTCTTCGGTGAGGTCCGGTGGGAACACGGACTCGATGGGCACGATTGTGTCGTCGCTGAGCAGCCAACGGCTCATCACCTGCGCCAGAGTCATTTGGGTGCGGACGGACACCGTGGTCATATTGAGGTTGCCTGTGGTCTGATCGACGTCCGTTCCCGTGATGTCAACGATCTTCTTGCCGTCGTATTCCGCCAGCGTATTGAAGGTAGGGCCAGGGCTTTCCGCAGCATAGGGCACCGTCAGCGGGATGTCCGTAAACGGCACGGTGGGGCTGGAAATAAGGTAGCTGAAAGCGAGCACTGGGATGGCGCCCCAGATCACTGTTTTCGATCGACGATTCACGCCTAGCTACCTTACCCGCTCTCAGGGTGTTCGCTAACAGCGTTGATAGAGATAGGGTCTTATCGGGTTGCACTGCGGTACTTTGGTGACTATGAACGACAACAATAATTTTTTCTTTGGTGGCAACTTCGGAGGCCCCGGCGGCTTCGGAGACTTCTTTAACCAACTAGGCCAGATGTTTAACGGCGGGGTAAACAGTAACCCGGACGAGCCGGTCAATTATGAGTTAGCGGAGCGCATTGCCAAGCAACAAATTGGCAAGGTTTCTCCAATTAGCAGCAAGGAAGCCACCGCTGTCGTCGACACGGTGCGCCTTGCAGACATGTGGCTCAACGACGCCACCGTCCTGCCCACCTCGGAGGGCTCCGTCAACGCCTGGAACGCCGAGGAATGGCTGCTGGCCACGCTACCGACATGGAAGCGTTTTGTTACCCCCGTAGCTAGGCGCATGAACGAGGCGCAGCTGGAGCAGCTACCGGAAGAAGCCCGTGACATGGTCGGGCCGATGCTGCAGATCATGAACTCCATGTCGGGGATGAATTTCGGCGTCCAGCTCGGCAACGCCCTGGGAGATCTTGCCACCCAGGCCTTAACCGGCTCGGACTTCGGCCTGCCGGTAGTTCCGAGTGGCACCATCGCGGTGTTGCCAACAAACCTCAAGGCGATCGCCAAGGATTTGAAAATCTCAGAGCTTGACGTCCTGATGTACATTTGCGCCCGCGAAGCCGCCCGACAGCGCCTGTTTAAGCACGTGCCCTGGCTCGTGGAACGCCTCGTATCCTCAGTCGAGGAGTACGCAACCGGCCTGGTGATTGACACCTCCCACATCGAGGAAGCCACCCGCGACCTGGGCCTGGAATCCGGCGACCCGGCCCAAATCCAGGAAGCGATGCAGCGGCTGCAAAACATGGATCTCTCGCCACGCATCACCTCCCGCAATGCCGGGGCCACTGCCCGCCTCGAAACCATGCTCGCGCTCGTCGAGGGCTGGGTCGAACTAGTCGTGACTCAGGCAATGGGTGAACGCGTCCCGTCGACCGACGCGCTCAACGAGGCATGGCGTCGCCGCCGCGCGACCGGTGGCTCCGCGGAAAAGGCCTTCGCCAAGGTGGTGGGCATCGAGTTCGCCGCGCCAAAGGTCGCTGAGGCAATGGAACTGTGGCGACGAGTGGAAAACGCCGTGGGTATCGAGCGTCGCGACGCCGTCTGGGATCACCCAGACTTCCTACCTGTCGCCGAGGACCTGGACAAACCGGCAGCGTTCATCGATTCCCTCCTCGGTGACACCCTGAGCGAGGACTTTGATCCCATCGCCGAAATCAACGCCCTGGAAGAGCAGCTGAAAGATCGTCCCGAGGACGAACACGGCGACGAGGAAAAGTAACTAAAACTGGCGCGCGTAGGCCTCCAAATAGCCTTTCGCGCGTTCTGCCTTCGGCGCCCGATCCGCCCACGCCCAAAACTCCGCGGAGTGCCCGGTACGAATGAACGTGTGCACCAGCTCGTGCACGATCACAGCGTCCAACACGTACCCCGGCACGTCCTGCAACCTGTGGGACACTCGAATTTCGCCCGTCCCCGCAGTACAGGACGCCCACCTGCTGTTTTGATTAGTCACCCACCTGATTCGGGTGAACCTTGCTCGGCCTTCCAACACCGTGGCGTTGAGTTCTTTCGCGCGGGCGGCCAGTTGTGCGTCGGTAAGCGAGCTAGCGTTCTTGGCCAACTTCACCTGCAGTCGCTCCACTACCTGCGCCACTTCGCGTTCTTCATCCGCCTCCGGCATCCCGGACGGCACCCGCACCTCGATGGTGTCGCCCACTAGTTTCGCGCTGATCGTGCGTTTGCGCCTTGTCGAACGGATTACCCGCACCTGATGAGCCATGTCACGATATTCTATGGCACATGGGGGAAATGCTAAAGCTCACGAGTGCTGCCCGGGTCGTGGTCCGGCCCGGCCCAGCAATTCAATTTGGTATCGATGCCACCACCGCGGGGGTAATCGACGGCATCGAACCGCACCATATCGGCCCGGTGGTGGGGGCGCTCGCCAGCGCCAAGTCCCCTGTGACGAGAACCGACCTCGCGATCAGACTCAGCAAGGCCGGTCTCAACTCCACTGCCGCCGAACAACTAGTGGGTGAACTGCTCGCTTTCGGGATCCTGCGTCACCTCCCCACCGTAGAACCACGCGTCGCCCTCCTGGGGCGCAGTTCCCTCTCCGCTCTGATCGCAGAGTTGCTGACCGGCAGCGGGTGCACGGTTCGCCGACCCTTGCGCGGCGAAACTGATGGGAGGTTTCTGCGGTCGCTACCAGGTGAGATGCCGCTGGTGGCCGTCGATAAGCTGGCGCATGCGCGGGTGCTGGCCGGGGCGCTCAGCGGGGGACGACGGGAGCTGTTCGTGCCGGTGCAGCTTGTCGACGGCCGTGGCGTCATCGGCCCACTTCGCTCCGGCGGCCTCGGTCCGTGCCCACTGTGCACCCAGCTGCACCGCACGGATGTGGATCCACATTGGCCACACCTTCTTACCCAGCTACCTGGCGCCGCCTCAGCGGCTCCGGTGACTGTGGCGGCGACAGCGGCTCACGCAGCTGCGATGGTGCTCGCCCATTATGGGTTGGATCGCCCGCCGTTGGGCACCACGTCGCGACGTTGGCAACCAGGGTTAGTGCTGGATGTGGACCCGTTTGGTGAGTTGCGGGAATCCGTGGTGGCCAGCCATCCCCATTGCCCGCTATGTTTCGAGTCGCAAAATATCCAGCAGAGCCTCCCCGAAGCTCGCTGCCTTGACCGGGCCAATTCCTGAGACTTCCAACAGTTCACTTTCGGTCTGCGGTCGGGCTTCAGCCAAGGCCATCAACGTGGCGTCGGTGAACACAATGTAAGCGGGCACCTCAAGTTCTTTCGCCTGTTCCAGACGCCACTGGCGGAGCTTGTCAAAGACGCTCTCGTCAGCGTCTGATGGGCAATCCTGGCATCTACCCAGCACCTTTTCCTGGGGCGCTTTCAGCGGGCTGCCGCACACCCGACAGCGCTGAGGGCGCTTGCTCCGCGGAGGCACATTCACAGCTTCTGCCACGATCCCGTCGAGGAAGCGACTGCGCTTGCGGGACTGTCGGCCCCCGTCTTGTCGAGCGAGCGCCCACGAACAGTGCAAATGCTCCCGAGCGCGGGTAATCCCGACATAGAATAGTCGGCGTTCCTCTTCGATCTGCTCCGCTCCCGCTTTGATAGCAAAGGAGATGGGAAGGGTGTTTTCCACCAATCCGGTGAGGAACACGGCGTCCCACTCCAGGCCTTTCGCCGCGTGCAGCGACGCCAGTGTCACGCCTTCTACTGTGGGAGGTGCTTTGGCTTCAGCCCGGTTTTTGAGCTGAATGAGGATCGCTTGTAGATCACTGTCCGGCGTTGCGGTTCCTAGTTCCTCGATGAGATCGACGAGAGCGGTGAGCATCTGCCAGCGTTCGCGGGCTTCCACGCCTTCGGGTTCTTTGGAGGTAAGTCCCAGTGGCACCAGGGCGGCGCGAGCGATGGCCGCCACTCGTGGCCCTACAGCATCCTCGGGGAGGTCGCGGCGCTGCGCGGTGCGCACCAGCTGGCTGATCGCCTGTTTAATCTCGTTTCGCTGAAAGAACCCTTCGCCGTTTTTGATCTGGAACACGATGCCCGCGTCAGCAAGCGCTTGTTCAAAAACCGCGGATTGGGCATTGATGCGGTATAGCACCGCGATTTCGCTGGGTGGGGTGCCATCGGCGATGAGCTTTTTTATCTGGCGCGCAACTTCACGCGCTTCCGCCGGCTCATCGGGGTAGGACTTGAACGTAGGTTCCGGCCCGGAAGGTCGCATACCCTGCAGTTCCAGCCGGGTGCCCGCTACCCTGCCGGTTGCTTTTCCGATGACGGTGTTGGCGAGGGCCGTGATTTCCGGGGTGGAGCGGTAGTCCCGTTGCAGCCGGGTCACCGTTGCGTGCGGGTACGTCCGTGAGAAATCGAGCAGGTAGTTTGGGGTCGCCCCGGTGAAAGAATAAATGGTCTGGTTGGCGTCGCCGACGACCGTGAGGTCATCGCGATCCCCAAGCCACGCATCAAGCACCCGTTGTTGCAGTGGGGTGACGTCCTGGTACTCGTCGACGACGAAGCTGCGATACTGGGCCCGGAACTCCTCTGCGACCGCCGGAGAATTTTCGATGGCTCCGGCCGTGTGAAGCAGCAGGTCATTGAAGTCCAGCAACATCCCAGCATCGGTGGTTTTTGCTGCTTCGTACATCCGGTACACGTCCGCGACCTTCTCCGCGGGCACCGGTGGGGTGCGCTGCGCCTTATCGACGGCCTCAGCGTATTGCTGGGGCGTAACCAGGCTCGCTTTTGCCCACTCGATCTCCCCGAGGAGGTCACGCACATTTTCTGTGTGGGATTCAATTCCGACGTTACGGGCGGCGCGCCCGACGAGGGAGAACTTGTTATTATCCAGCATCCGCCACGGCAGGTTCCCGGCGATCTGGGGCCAGAAGTACTGGAGTTGGCGCAGGGCTGCGGAGTGAAAAGTACGGGCTTGTACTGCCCCGATACCCATGAGGCTGAGACGGTGCCGCATCTCAGTGGCGGCACGGTTGGTGAAAGTGACGGCGAGGACTCGGTGTTGGCTGATGAATCCTTGGTCGATGAGGTGCGCGATGCGGTAGGTGATGGTCCGGGTTTTGCCGGTACCGGCTCCGGCAAGGATGCAAACCGGGCCGCGGGGTGCGGTGGCAGCGCGGCGTTGGTCGTCGTCAAGGTCGTTGAGGTTGATCATTGGTGCGTTTTTGCCCAGTCGTCGATGAGTTGGCGGGCGATGCTCCCGGGGGCAGCCAGTGGCAGCTGGCGGATCTGCTCGGGGCCAGCCCAGACGATTTCTTCGAGTTCACCGTCGGTGGTGCTGACGGGGTCTTCGTCCGTCGTGCTAGCAGTGAACCCGATCATGAGCGAGCCGGACATGGGCCAGGGTTGGGAACGCACGTAGGTAATGTTGTCGGCTCTGCGCCCGGTTTCTTCGAGCACCTCGCGGGCGAAGGCCGCTTCGAGGGTTTCGCCTGGGTTGACATAGCCCGCGATCAGGGAGAAGTAGTCGGGGCGGAGCCGATTTCGCCCGAGGAGGATTCTATTGTGTCCGTACAGTTCCACGAGCCCGATGACGGAAGGATCGATCCGCGGGTAGATCATGCGCTGATCGTGCCCAAACGCGAGGGAGCCGAAGTGGTGCAGGGGTGAGCCGTATTGGGGGTCGAAACGTTCGTTTTCCCGGAATCGCAATTTCGCAATCACTGACGCGACGTTGGGGTGGTCGAGGTAACCTCGGGCGCTGCGCCAGGTGCCAGTTGTAAGGTGCGGGAGTTCTTCGATTTCGGTGTCGGTGGCCCGCACTGCCACGTATGGAAAGCTCGGTCCTACGCTGGCGTGTGGATGGAAATGTTCTGGGGCGTCGGCCAGGGGTGCGTAAACAATGGCCGCGGCGTATCGCTGCTCGTCGACGGCTTCCAACGGGAGCCAGAGTGGTTGGTCTTGAGCATCGACGAGGATGCGGTAGTCCGGGGTGACGAAAAGCAGAGACATAGCGTGTTCCTAGAAAACGCGTCGCACGTAGAGTAGTCGGTCGCCTGGTTCCACGATTTCGGCTTCTGGCGCGTCGATGCGATAGAGCTCACCGGAGCGCACCACACCGAGGACTATGTCTGCCAGGTGCCGTGGGTTAGCGCCCACTTCGTCTTCCCCGACGAGCCGTTCAGCGATAGAGAATCCTTCGTCTGGAGACAGGAGGTCTTCCATCATCTCCACCACGGATGGCGTGACGGTGGCGAGGCCGAGCAGCCGGCCTGCCGTTTCGGAGGAAATCACCACGGAATCGGCCCCGGATTGCTTAAGCAGGTGCATGTTTTCGGATTCGCGGACGCTGGCAACGATCATGGCGCTTGGTGCGATTTCTCGGACGGATAGGGTGACCAGCACGGCGGTATCGTCCAGGTTGGGAGCCACGACGACGGCTTTGGCGCGGGTGACTCCGGCGAGTTTCAGCACGTCAGATTTGGTTGCCGATCCTTGAACGGTGGCAAGGCCTTGGTTTGCTGCGAGTTCCAATGATGTTGGATCGTTGTCAATGACCACGATCTGGCTGGCTGGGGTGCCGTCGGCAAGCAGTGCGGCGACGGCGGAGCGTCCCTTGGTGCCGAATCCGATGACCACGGTGTGATTACGCAAGCGCTTTCTCCATCGTTGAATTTGCAGGGCGCGACGGGATTCTTCCGTCAGGACTGACAGGGTGGTGCCGACCAGGAGGATCAGGAAGGCAATACGAAGTGGCGTGATGACGATGATGTTCATCAGTCGCGCGTGTTGGGTCACTGGTGTGATGTCGCCGTAGCCTGTGGTTGAGAGCGACACCGCCGAGTAGTACACGGCGTCGATGAAGGTGAGGTGCTCGGTGTACCCTCCCTTATCGAAGTACACGAGCACCGCCACGAGTGCGAGGAGCAGCGTGGCGTACACGAATCGTCGGATGATCAGTGCCCAAGGGCTGGTGTACGCAGCCCCTGGCACGCTGACAATGTTGATGAGCGCGTGATCAGGTAGATCACTCAGTTCCATGTCACCACGGAACCTGTCCCCGATCCGATTTCGCATTCGCGCTCCTTCAGTGTCCTTCTATTGCGTGTCATCCATTGCGAGCATCCGCGCCATTTCTTGTGCGTCAGGTAGTTTACCTGGCTCCAGTGTGAAACCTGCCGATACGTAGTAAAACGCTGCGCGAATCTTCTCTGGGTCGATGGCTGTGCCGAGTTTCTTGCTGAGCAGTTCGGCCCATGCGTGCCGGTACACTGCGAGCTGCAAACTCGCGGTTTCCAGGGCTGCCCCTGATGGGGGGCGACCTGTCTTCCAGTCCACCACGAGCCAGCCTTCTTCGTCGGAGTCGGCCTCGTGAAACACGGCGTCCATGCGACCACGCACGACGTGGTCGCCGAGGACCACTTCAAAGGGCTGCTCCACGTACTTCGGGGTTTTTTCAGCCCATTCCGAAGCCAGGAATTTCTCTTTGAGCTGCTCCACTTCCGCTTCGACGTACCCTTCGTCGCCCATCCCAGGAAGCTGTTCCTCATCGAGGAAGGATTGACCGCCGAGTTTGCGTTCGAGCCATTCGTGGAACGCGGTGCCACGCTTGGCGTATGCGTTGGGGCGGAATGGCACGGGGCGTGCGCTGCGCCGGGCGAAGTACTCCGGGTTGGAGGCAATGGAGACCATGTCTGTGGCGGTGAGTTCCTTGAGCACTGGGACGTGCACCTCTGTCACCTGCTGAGCTCGATGTTCCTCGATCAACGCGACCACGTCGGCTTCCCATTGTTTCGTCAGTTCGCTGCTGTCGAAGCGAGGCTCTGGCGGGGACGCGAGCGCAGCCTTCACAGCCTCCGCGGCTTTCGCCACTGCTTGCCGACGCCCGCCCAACGCATCCTGTGGGAAACTACCGTGTAGCGTTTTGGTCCCATCCTGGTTCGGCTCGAGTTCTTCTTCCCAGTGCACAACTGCGTGTGGGAGGGCCCGCTTGAGCTTGTTCAGGTGCAGGTAAGGCGCGTTTGATCGCCAGCCGTCTTTTCCGTTGTAGGAGGCGCTGACATAGAGGTGTTCTTCGCTGCGGGTGATGGCCACGTAAAACAATCGCTCTGATTCGGCGTTGAGGTTTTCCCGGAATTCATCGATGTGCGCATTGATCCCGTTGCGTAGTTCCTTGATAGTGTCGAAGCTTTCCAGTTCGAATACTGGGGCTCCGGTGAGGTCATCAACGGATCGGGCGTCGCCACGCAGGCTAGAGGGAATGCTGGTGACTGTGCTGACCCAGGTGGGGTTTTTGGCCCCTTTGCTGGTTTCATCATCGTACGTTTTGTTGTCCGCGTGTAGCACGGCAACGTGCTGCCATTCCAGCCCTTTGGACTTGTGCACGGTGAGGATTTGCACTCGTTCTGAGCGGACGGATACTTCACCGGGCTCGAAGCCGTCTTCTTCTTGGGAGGCGAGCTCGAAATATTCGAGAAGTCCGCGCAGGGTTGCTCCCGGAATGTTTTCGAAGGTGGCTACTTGGTCGGCAAAGGCGTCCAGGTGGGCGGTGCCGGGTGCACCGTCGGCGGTGGGGTCTTGCCTAGCTAGCACCTCGGTGCGGATGCCCATGACGGATTCGATATCGGCAAAGATGTCGCTGATGCTGCGGCCGAGGCTCTGCGTACGCAGGTGGCGCAACGCCGCTGCAAGTTCAGTGAGGCGTCGATAGCCTTCCGCAGAGTATTTTTCCGGTTCTCCCAGGTCAGCAATGGCATCGCTGAGACCGACGATGGTGCTGGGGTCGGGTTTATCGGCAGTGGTGATGGTCCAGGCGAGTTTTTCCAGCGGGTCCTTTGGTGCTGGCCCGACGTCTTCCGCGCTGCGGCCGGCGAGGTTCCGGGCGCGCTGGTAGACAGCCCGGATGTCGTTTGCTCCGAGGCCGACTAAGGGGCCGGTAAGGATCCGCAGTGCTGCCTTGTTGTCTTGCGGGTTGATCAGCATGGATGCGATCGACGTGAGGTCAGAGATCTCTGGGATGGAAAGCAGACCGGATAGACCTACCACTTCCACGGGAACTCCGCGTTCTTCCAGAGCTGCGACGATTAGCGCGATATGCCTGCGCTTCCTGACGAGCACTGCCCCGGTGAAATCATGCTCCCGTGGGGCGTGGAATGCCGTCGCCAGGGAGTCTGCCACCCAGGAGATTTCTTCCGCTGGCGTTCCGAACCAGCCAAGCTGTACGGTGCCTTGGCCGTTGGCTGCGAGTGGTTCCAGTGGCTGTACTGGCCGCTGGGATGGCCCACGGTCCTTAAATGCGTGGTCAGCAATGGTGTTCGCAGCTGCAAGGACGTCTGCCGGGTTTCTAAATGACACGGTGAGTTCTTGCTTTGGCGCTGGACCTAGTGGCTCTGAAGTCTCGGAAACGCAAGGGAAATCCGTGACGAAGCGATCGAGGTTGGCAGCCGTAGCGCCACGCCAACCATAGATGGACTGCATCGGGTCTCCCACTGCGGTCACGGTGAGGTGCGGATCGTGGCCCCCATACAAACTGCGTAGGAGCACGCGTTGGGCGTGCGAGGTGTCTTGGTATTCGTCGAGCATGACGACGCCAAACTTGGCTCGTTCCCGCTGCCCTACTTCTGGGTGTTTTTCAGCCAGGGTGGCTGCCAGTGTCATTTGCTGCCCGAAGGTAATGACGCGCTGCTCCGCGAGGGTTTCCCGGAGTTGCTGGACTAGTGGAAGGAAGTCAATGCGTTTTTGCTGTGCACTCAGCCAGTCCCGGTCTTTTTTAATCAGGTTGGCGGGGTTGCCTTTGTCATCGACGGGGTCGTCGAACAGGCGCATGAATTCTTGTGATTCGGTGCGGACGTCATCCAGGCTCACCATGTGGTTGTCGATTTCTGCCGAGAGTTTCAGCAAGGTTGCGGTGGTGTAGGCGACCTGGGTGGTGACGGACAGTTGTCCGGTGTAGTTCACCACGAGCTCACGGGCGATGGCGTACAGCTCGGTTTGAGTGATGAGCCGGGCAGAGGGCTCGACGGGCAGTAACAAGCCGTATTCTCCGACGAGCCGACCAGCGTAGGAGTCGTAGGTGAGCACGGTTGGGTTGATGTTTTCCAATGTGGCCGAAAGTCGGCCTTCGGGGTCCAGGTCACGCGCCTGTGGGGTCATAGCGAAGGTAGCCAGACGGGTTTTGATGCGCTGACGCAGCTGCTGGGCGGCCTTTCGGGTGAAGGTTAGGCCCAGGACTCGTTCTGGGTCGACGTACCCGTTCGCAACGAGCCACACGACGCGGTTGGCCATCGTTTCGGTTTTGCCGGCGCCGGCTCCTGCCACCACCAGCATTGGGCCTGGTGCTGCGCCGATCACGGCAGCTTGTTGCGGAGTTGGCGGAAATTTTTGGCCTTGAGCTGCGGCGAGTTCTTCCGGTGAGATCCGTTGCTTAAACATTGGTGAGAGCCTTTCCCTCGGGATGCGCTGGGCACATGGTGCGCAGCACGCACCGGTCGCAGGCTGGGTTTTCATGTGCTTGAAACTGGGGTCCTTGGATTGCGGTGACTACTTCGGGCAGGAGCGCGGCAAAATCGGTGAGCTGTTGTTCGTCTTTCATGGGTTGCTGCCGCTCGGTGACCTTCACAGCTTCGGACGCTGGGTATACCAGCCAGCCGCCACCGAGTACCTCTGGGCGGAGTCCCATGTTAGACGTAGTCGCGCCCTCCGGCCCTACCTCGGCGTGGGCGAGGGCGAGTTGGTAAGCGAATAGCTGCGGATGCACTTCCGCATCGTCCTTTGATACCCCATGCTTTCCGGTTTTGAGGTCAATGACCAGCAGGGCGTCATCGGCTTGTTTTTCTAGCCGGTCGATTCTGCCGCGAATGGCTATCGGTGTGCCGTCGGGTAGTGCGCTCACCACCACATTGACGGGGTATTCCACGCCCACTAGTTCGTTGGTTCGTTTATCCAACCATTCAAAAGTTCGGTCGAGGGTGCGCTTCCAGTTGGTTAGTTCGTTCTCCACCAGCCAGGCCGGAAAGTCGGTGTGGGCGACAAATGCCTCGGTGAGCATCCTTTCGATGTCCGCCCGTGGCACTGATCGGGCGTAGGCTTCTGCCCCGGCGTGGATGAGGATGCCTTTGAACAGGTGCAATGGGCTGTCGTCTTCTTCGCCGTATTCGCTGAGGACGGTCCGTAGTGGGCACACCAGAGCGCTTTCGATTTTTGATGGAGAAAGCTGCACTGGCGGGTTAAGGTTCATGATCGGTTCTGCTTCACTCGGCGCAGCGAGCCCCCACCAGGTGTCCGGGTGGGCACCGTGGATTCCGGCTTCGGCAAGCCTGGCCAGTTGGCGGGCTGCTTCCCGCTTGTGATGTTCTGGGGCATCGGGTGCTTCGAGGGTGCGGCGAAGTTCAGCGACGATGCTGGGCTGTGACAGCAGTCGGGGAAACTGTGTGCTGTCTCCGATGTCGTTGTTTAGCTCAGCGAAGGCGTCGGGGGTTCCTGAGGTGGTCACGAGGACATCAGGGTCCTCGGCTAGCTCGGTGACGAAGCGTGAAGGTTCTTCTACCTCATCTGAATCTGGTGCAGTGACCGCGGTGACGAGCAATGTGTGGGTTGCGCGCGAACAGGCGAGCAAGAACAGCCTGCGTTCCTCAGCGACTTTGTCTTTGGTGTTGGAAGTGATGACGTTGGGGTCGATATCGCGGTCATGCAGTTGGACAAGTTCTTCCTGGCCGAACAGCGAACCGGTCTCCCCCAGCGCGGGCCATTGCCCTTCCTGTACTCCGCAGACAACCACGAGAGGCCAGTGGCGACCGATGCAGCTGTGTGCGGTGAGGATTGACACGGCTTCTGGTGCGAAACCGCGTCGATCGCGAGTACCGCTGGGCAGTTCCTCTTCTCGAATGGTGGACACGAACCGCATCAGTGGTGCGGCTGGGTGGCGTTCAACGAAGTCTCCCGCTGCATCGAAAAGTGCCATGACAGCGTCAAGGTCGATGTCAGCTTGGCTTCCCAAGGCCCCGCCACGCAGTGAGGCGTTCATGAGCCGATCGGAAAGCCCTGTGGCGTCCCATACTTCCCACAACGTGAGTTCAATGGAGGCTCCTTGGGCAAGTGCCTCACGACCGGCTTTGAGCACTCCGGTCAGACGGAGCAGGATGTCTAGCTCGCGTTGCGTGAGATATTCGACTGTATCGGTTGGTAATTCGTCGGTAGCGCGGAGGATGTCGGCGAGGACGTCAGTGGCGCGACGAGTGCCGCCCCGCTTCATTTCGGCTTGCCGGAGTCCGCGGAGCAGCCTGCGCAGGGTCACGGGGTCGGCGCCACCGATGGGGCTGAGAATGAGTTCCTCAAGTTCCGTGGTGGTCAGTGGCTCGGTGAGCAGCGTGAGCGCTAGCAGCAGCCCGGACACCAGTCGTTGCTGTGCGAGGACCATCGACGTGGGTTGCAAGGACACGGGAACGCCAGCAGACAGCAGGGCACGACGGACCGCAGGGATGCTGCTACTGGAACGGACAATCACTGCCATCTCATCCCACGATGTCCCGTCGATAAGGTGGGCGCGGCGCAAGGTGTCCGCGACGACGAGGTGCTGTGTCGCCTCCGAGTCGGCGTAACAGATTTGTTGCCGGGGCGCGTGACGACGCCGATCCAGCACAATCTCATGGTCAACCGGCCAGCTCGTTAATGAATCCGGGGTTGCACCACGGAAGTGGAATACTGAGTGTTCGGGATTTCCCGCCAGCACAGCGCACTGCGCAGAGTGCGTAAAAACGCCGATGAGCTGCGCTGCTTGTGGGTCGAGGTTTTGGGCGTCGTCCACAAACAGGGAATCAATTTGTTCTTGCATAGCCTCGCGAAAAGCCTCGTCGGCGTTGAGGTGGTCGTGGGCCGCTACCACGAGTTCTGAAGCGTTGTACAGCTGGGCACCTGTGAGCTGAGTGATTTCTTCGTATTCCTGGAGGAATTTTCCGGCGGCCACCCACATGGGTCGGTTGTAGACGTGGCCGAGCCCTTGGAGCTGTTCCGGCCCCAGTCCGCGTTCTTGGGAACGCAGGAGGAAGTCACGAAGTTGCCTCGCGAAACCCACCATGGTTAGTGCGTCTCGTACGTTGTCCGGCCAGTAGTTATCCTCCGATTCAGCATGAACCTGGAGCAGCTCTTGAATAATCAGGTCCTGTTGTGCGCCGGTGATAAGGCGCGGGGTTCGCCCCAGCGACGCATCTTCCGCTGATTCGGGATTACGCAGCCGTGCCAGGCGCACCAAGGAGAAAGCGAACGAGTGCACCGACTGCACGAGAGGAGTTTCGGACACGTACCCGACGCTGGGCAAGAGCTTCGCAAACTCCTTGCGAAGCAATGCGCCCGATTCTTTAGAGGTAGCAAGGACCACAATCTCGGACGGGGACACCCCGGAAGCAATTCGCGCTAGAACAGCATCCACGATGAGGGAGGTGACGCCCGAATCGGCGGTGCCGGTGACCCGCCATTTTCCTGGTTTAGGGGTGTCCATCGCAGCGATAAGCTGCTGGGCAGCCCCATCCCAGGTACGAGATTCCGGCGAGGAAGACTCTCCAGCTACGAGCTTGACCTGTAGTTTTTCCGGCGGGGCGAAGCGAGCTGAGGGCACGAACTGATTCATGCCTCCATTGTGACAGACGCACCGGACACGGTAAGCTCCCCTACCGCCATTTTTAGAACATGTGCTCTATTTTCCGGTGAGAATGTTAGCAACCCTCTCCAGCCGTTCCGACACTCCCTCAACCTCATCGCTCAAGGCTGATACGAAAATCCGGTACATCAGCGCGCGCAGCAACAGCCCAGTGAATTCAGGAACATGGGAGAAGCGATGCACGATGTCGGAGTCGACAGCGTCGAATAACAAGCCATCCACCGCAGCGAGCGCTGCCGTGTAGCCATGCGGCCGCACAGTAGCGACGATGTCCGTCACCAGAGGTGGCTGGGTTCCGGAAAACAGCATGGTAGTGAGCATGTCAGCATGACCCACGTGCGACGGTCCCTCAATCGGAGGCAGCAACGGGCTAATGCGTGCTGCCAACCGCAGCGCGGCCTCCAGCTGCGCCCCCGCGACCGCGGAAGTATCAAGTCCGAGCGCCAGCAACTGTGCCGGATCATCGGACCAGGCCGCCTGGTCAGCAACACGGTAAATCTCGTGGGTTTTCCACTTCCCCGTTACTGGTTTGGTAGCGAACTCGGGGGATGGGACGTCGGCAAGCGCGTCAGCGAGGCGAAGACCTACGATCACCACTTCGTCCACCCTGCCCGACGCCAATTCCCCGGCTGCGTAGCTGTTCGCCCGCCATCCGGAGACCACAAACCGGCCGTCGGTGGCCCGCACAGGCTTGACCACGCGCAACCCCTCCACATGCAGGTTCTCCCGCACTTTCGCCGACCACGCCGCGTTATCGGGGTCCAACGCCGGGCTAAGCACAATGTTTCCGATTCGGAACCCGTAATCCCAGGCGTAGCCCAGCGGGGTGGCATCGCCAGATTCGGCATGAAACGCAGCGCGAACGTGTTCTGGCACAGCCATCATCGTCGTTCCTTTCCTTAAGGGTGATATCCCAGTGGGTACGGCCAAGGATTAAAAACGCAGGCCTGTTGATTGTCCGGATAGATTTCCTCCGGATCGATCTGATGCAACACAGAGTTATCCAGGCTCAACGTTTGCTGCATCATCACCGGAGCTAGATCACCATTTTTCGGACACGCCGCGTGTGCCGCATAGCCGATGCCGTGTCCCACCTCGTGATTAATCAGGTATTGGCGGTAGCTGCCCAGATCTCCGCTAGCAGTTATGGCACCGCGTACCCACCGGGATTCGTTGATGACTACCCGGTCGCCATCGGTGGTGTAACAGCTGGTTTCCATCTCGAGGTCATGTCCACACAGTTCATGCGTGGTGGCCATCGACGCCAGCTGGATTCGCATCGTGGGATTTTCCTCCGGCAACACATGTTGGAAAGAAAACGCTGGGTCAGCGATCCACCCTTTCGGATTGCTCAACGTGGCGTCGATCATGGCAGCGACAGCATCGTCGCCACCGTAGGCGGCAGTGTCCACGCCGTTTTCTACTTCGACGACGTAGGTGACGGCTTTGTCGCGCCCCTCACCCACCTTTGGCCCAGGCTTACCGACGACCCGGTACGTCTTATCCCCCGCCTCAGCGAAGGAACCACCAGGTGGAAGATCCCCTATGCCAATCGGTAGCGCCATTGTCCTATCTGGGACGGGGCCGATGGATTTGGACTCCTCATCGCCATGGTGTGATGCAGCATGCGTTGTCGCTGCTGGCGTGGTGATGTCCGGTTGTGGGTTGCGCGTTATATCGACGAGAATCCAGATAGTGACCACCAGTAACACTGGTATGGCATACGCTCGCCACCCGTATTCACGCGCAAAACGGACCAGGACCGGTTCCGAATGAGGAGAATTCACAGCTCTTTAACCAACAAATCCCACTGGTCGGGAAGCTGCGGCACCGAACTCCACGTAGGCGATCCGCGCGCCGCGCACCAGGAACGTGCGACCGCGTTCGTCGGAAAGCTCAAGCACACCACCGTCCTGGCTCAGCACCTCCGCAACGCGAGCCTGAAGCTCTTCCTTCGGCGTATCGGTGGACAGTGTCAATTCCCGCGGGTTGTCGCTAAAACCAATTTTGATGTCCATGATGTCCTCTTATCTCGCTGGATTTACGCAATTCGCTGCCCTAGTTTAAGGCAGCAGCTACACTCGGTTCATCTTATCCTTGACGGTAGCTAGCCGGAGCGCAGGCCGGGCCGGTGTTAAAACCGCTGTTCGTTGACTAGTATCAAGATCGTGTCTGCACAACAGAAATCCAGTAAACCGACCTTTGCCGAACTAGGTGTCGCCGCGGAGATCTGTGAGGCGCTAGCTGCGCGAGGGATCACTCACACCTTTGCCATTCAGGAGCTGACGCTTCCGATCGCGTTGGAGGGGTCCGATATAATCGGCCAAGCACGCACCGGCATGGGAAAGACCTTGGGTTTTGGTGTCCCGCTGCTGGATCGGGTGTTTGACTCCGCTGACATTGCAGAACTTGATGGCACCCCACGCGCGCTCGTCGTCACGCCAACCCGTGAACTGGCCGTGCAGGTGGCAGAAGACCTCACCATCGCCGCACAACACACGCCCGTGCGTGTCATGACGGTGTACGGCGGTCGCCCATATGAGGAGCAGATTGCCAAGCTTAACGACGGCGTAGATGTCATCGTGGGCACTCCCGGGCGCCTCATTGACCTGTACCAACAGGGCGCCCTGGCCCTTGACCAAGTAGCAATCCTCGTGCTGGATGAGGCCGATGAGATGCTCGACCTCGGTTTCCTCCCTGCGATTGAGAAACTGCTCAAGGCCCTGACTCATCAGCACCAAACCATGTTGTTTTCCGCCACGATGCCGGGCCCTATCATCACGTTGGCCCGAAGCTTCCTGAACAAGCCCATCCACATTCGTGCAGAGAGCGACAGCAATCAACACACCCACGCCACCACAAAGCAGGTGGTCATTCAGGCTCACCGCATGGACAAAGTGGCGATCGTCGTAAAGGCCCTGCAGGCAGCTGAGCGAGGTCGCACCATCATCTTCACCCGCACCAAGCGCAGCGCCGCGGAAGTGGCCAATGATCTTGCCACCGCGGGATTCACCGTCGGCGCCGTGCACGGCGACTTGGGCCAGGTCGCCCGTGAGAAATCCCTCCAGGCGTTCCGCGATGGCACCGTGGACATTCTGGTGGCCACCGACGTTGCTGCCCGAGGCATCGACGTTGACGACGTCACCCACGTCATCAACTACCAAACTCCCGACGATCCCATGACCTATGTCCACCGCATTGGCCGCACCGGACGCGCCGGACATAGTGGCACTGCTATCACGCTGGTAGGCTTTGACGAGCTCGCAAAGTGGCAGCTGGTCAATTCCGAACTTGATCTGGATGTTCCAGAGCCACCGCAGCTCTTTTCTACCTCACCGGAGTTGTTTGAGCTGCTGAATATCCCGGAGGATGCTGGTAGCAGCGTGGGACCTGCTAGGCGAGTGTTCGGTGGGTTCAGCAGCACCCAGCGGCTTCGTGGCGGTCGCCGCCCTCAGGAACGTGGTTCGCGAAGTGACAAGTCGACCCATGAGCGCATGACTTCCGCACGTCCCCGCCGAAAGGGTCGCAAGAGGTGAACAAAACGCACCGCAATACCCCGTTGCAGCGCTCGCCCAAGGATCTCATCGCCACCGCGGTCATCACTACCGTGGCACTCACCGGAATCGCAGTGGCGTGGGCCGCTGCGCCGATCCGACATTCTGAGCTCACCCCTGCAGAGCAACCATTCGAGAGCCCGGTCGTGCTAGCAGCGCTTCCGTCTCATTTGCGGGAAACGTGGCGAGCTGCCGATAGCGCCGTCCCTGCCCTTGTCCGCCCCTTGGTGGTGGATGGGCTCGTGATCACCGCGAACGGTGGCACTGTGTCAGCAATGGATCCCCACACGGGGCAGCCGGTGTGGACATACACCCGTGACCTTGAGGTGTGTTCCTTGGGCTTAGCCTTCAACTCCGTTGTCGCCACTTACCGCAACTCTGCGGGGTGCGGCGACGTCACCCGGATCGATGCCAAACAGGGCACCTACGAGGCGACACGGAGCGCCCCCGCCCCCGATCACGTGGTGCCCCTGGCTTCAAATGACCGCGTCGGCACTGTCAGCCCAGAGCGGGTCGAGCTCTGGCGCAGTGATCTCGTCCGCACCGTCGAGTACGGAGACAAAACTGCCAAGCAGGAGCCGAATCAGCAGCCTCATGAAGCCTGCACGATCTCATCGGCACTGAGCCGCAAGGAGCTCCTTGCGGTGGCAGAAACCTGTCCTGAGCAGCCCGATAACACCATGCTCCGGTTCCTAAGCTCCACCCCGGATGACTCGCGCGAGCCCACCGTCAAGGCCGATGTCTCGGTACCTGGCTCCGACGCACAGCTGATTGGCGTTGGCCAGAAACTTGCCTCGGTATATGTACCGAGCAGCACGCCCCAGCTGATTTCTTACGACGATACCGGGAAGGAAAAATCCAGGCTCGCGGTGAAGCCGAGCCGCCTGGTGGCTGAGCACTTGAGCAGCGATACTGCGACTGCGTTTGCTCCGGAGACCGCGGACTTGCCACACCACATGACCTGGTTTGATGGCGAGAGGCTGTACCTTTTGAATCCGGCGACCCTTGCCACCGAGGTCATCTTCGAGGGGGCCATTGGCACAGGCGCTGCGGTCGGCGATCGCATCGCGTTCCCGATACCTGGTGGAATTGCTGTCGGGAATTGGAGCACGGGGAAGGTAGAAAAAACTATCCCCGTTGACAGGAAGGGCTACACCGGTAGGGTGTCACTAGCTGTAGCGGGGACTACTGTCGTCGAGAAGCGCGGCGATGCCGTGGTGATCCTTCGCAGCTAGCGGTGGTTTGCGGTCGCCCACGCCAGCGACTTCGAGTTGAACAATAGGAACAGGCCGAGCACGCCGGACACCGCCACGACGCCTGCCCACGCGGGCTGACCTGCAGACCACATGTAGTAGGCCACTACCAGCAGGAACATTTCCAGCATGGCGACGGGACCTCGTCCCCAGCGGCGTCCCTTATTCATGCTGATTGCTCCCGCGAGCACCGCGCCGAAAATGATGATGAAGTAGATGGCGGTGCCGTAGCCGATCAGTCCAGCACGAGCCTCGGTGTCCGTGACAATCGCGGCGTCTCGCTCGCCGATCAGCTCGCGGTAAATCAAAATTCCGGCGTACCCCAGGCCGATCAACGACTGGATCATAGCCAGGTAACCAGCATATTTTACGGGGGTGGGGACTCGAGGCTCAGCATTAATCACGCTCCACATCCTAACCCGAACGCGCGCGATGCCACTACACTGACCAGTTATGCGATGCCTGCTGCTGACCAACCCCAACTCGACGAGCCTCACCGAGCGTTCCTTCCGAGCTGCCCTCGCCCCACTGCTTGCGGTGAGCAACGTCACTGCCAGGCATACCCAACACCCCGAACACGCCGCCGAGATCGTACGGGGCCTGACCCGCGACGATTACGATGCAGTTATCGTCTTCGGTGGCGATGGCACCGTGAACGAGGTGATCAGCGGGCTGCTGGGTCCAGACCCTTCCCAGCGCCCCGCTCCTGAGGAACTTCCTCGGGTCGCGGTGGTGCCTACGGGGTCGGCCAACGTTTTCGCCCGCGCGCTGGGCTTTCCGAACAACCCCGTGGAGGCCGCCCACCAACTCGCTGACCTCATGGCTGCCGGCACTTATCGACGACTGCCGGTTGGCGCCGTGAATGACCGCTGGTTTTGCGTGAACGTCGGCTTCGGCATGGACGCTGAAGTGATCCGACGGATGGACAAACTCCGTGACCGTGGCATTCCAGCCACACCGTGGAATTACTCTGCCATTGCACACTCTGCGTGGCGCAAACTCCGCCGCACCCCACCACATATTCACTTTGATGCTTGGACACACGAGGAGAAACACGTAACCGGGGACGTGCCTTTTGTCATCGTGTCCAATACGAATCCGTGGACGTACGCGGGGCCAGTACCCATCGTCACCAATCCTGAGCACAGCATGGGAAGCGGATGCTCGTTGTATGCACTTTCGCGTATCTCCGACATCGATGGTTCCCTCGCCATCATCAGCGCAATAGGCATCCCATTAAGCAATTTGTTGAAAAATCAGCTCGACTTCCAAGAAACCCGAGTTGACGATGCGGTACACATCACTCTATCTTCACAAACGAAACTAAAGTGGCAGGTAGATGGCGAATATGCCGGAGCAAACAAAGAACTAACCATCACATCCTTCCCGGAATCCATCGATGTAATCTGCCCAAAAAATCATCACTTCGCGTGATCTTGCACACAAAATTGCTCTAAAGTCTAGCCAAGATTGCGTGGACATGTCATGATTCATCGGTAACGAAAACGACGGGTTGTAAAACCTTAGTCGAACTTTTTGGGTACAACAGGTTACGCCCTGATGAACTAGCTCCCACAGAGCCAGCCCCCGAGGCTGCCATCACCGCTAACCGCCACCACGCATCAAACAAGGGACCGTCCCGGACCCTCCCCTTGTGCTGCCCCGGTAGCAGTTGACTCATCAAGTACCACAGACTGTAAGAACGACACGCTAGGAGAAACCCCATGGATTGGCGCCACGAAGCCGTATGCCGCGACGAAGACCCAGAGCTCTTCTTCCCAGTAGGCAACTCCGGCCCAGCACTCGCACAGATCGCAGCCGCAAAGATGGTATGCAACCGCTGCCCAGTAACCTCCCAGTGCCTCGCATGGGCACTCGAGTCCGGCCAGGACGCCGGTGTCTGGGGCGGTATGAGCGAAGACGAACGACGCGCACTCCGCCGCCGCAAGAACCGTGGCCGCGGCCGTACCCGCACCACCGTCTAATTAACACGTTTGCCCATCCCTCCATTAAAGTGGATGAGACTTAATACCCCTTTTAACCAAGCAAGGAGGCAGCCATGAGCAAGCGTGGCCGCAAGCGTAAGGATCGCCGTAAGAGCAAAGCAAACCACGGCAAGCGCCCTAACGCATAACTAGAGCGTGTTCTTACAGCACCGAAGCTCCTGCTGGGATTACCAGCAGGAGCTTTCGCTATGCCCTGAGGTTGTTGTGTCAGTGCGTGGGGGCCAGGATTGCCTTGCCAAACACCACGACCCCGACATTCCGCCCCCGAGGTTGCCCCTAAATCGCTGCGACAAGCCCGAACTTCGGGAGGGTAATGTCGGGGAGAAAACCAAACATCCCCCACCGCACCTCAACAGCGCAATTATTGTAGCCAATGTGACTATTGGGAATCCTGTGACAGTAGGAAACGTGCCCCGCGAGCGCGGTCCCGGGATTGCCTTGCCCGAATCCTTGACCCCGAATTTACGCCCCCCGAGGTTGCCCCTAAATCGCTGCGACGAGCCCGAACTTCGGGAGGGTAATGTCGGGGAGAAAGCCAACTTCCCCCTAAAATCCGAAAAATAACCCCGCGGTTACGAGAACCGTTGCACGCGGATGGAAATGGAGATTCGTTGGCGCAGGCGTAGGGGTGCTTGAGCGGCGCAGGATCGGCGTAGGATTTCGCGGACTTCTTCTTCGATGCCAAGTTTTTCGAAGCAGTGCGGGCACGCTTCGATCCGGGAGCGCAGTTCAGCGCGGGTGGCGTCGCAGCAGTCGCCGTCGAGTAGTTCGACCAGGAGTGTGTATGCGTCGGCGCAATTGCATTCGCACCTGCGATGGGGTGAGTTTGTCATGGTTATTCCTTAAGCTCCGATCCCGTAACTGCGTGCTACTTCTTTTAACGCTTCGCGGAGTTGTTTTCTTCCCCGATGGAGTCGGGACATGACGGTACCGATGGGCACTCCGAGGATCTCGGCGACTT
Source organism: Corynebacterium sp. NPDC104732 (assembly GCF_055583565.1). Classification (NCBI taxonomy): domain Bacteria; kingdom Bacillati; phylum Actinomycetota; class Actinomycetes; order Mycobacteriales; family Corynebacteriaceae; genus Corynebacterium; species Corynebacterium sp. NPDC104732. Next base: position 68,100 of record NZ_JBVJNS010000007.1, on the reverse strand, counting down.
CTTTGTAGGGCAATCCTTCGATATCCGCGTAGTAGACGGCCATGCGGTATTCGTCGCTAAGGGCGTTGAGCGCATCGGTGATTTCGGAGTCTGGGAGGCCCTTGAGGGCCTCCACTTCGGCGGAATCGAGGCCGGTGGATTGGTGCGAGGAAGTGGAGTAAAGCTGGTAGTCGGTAATGTCGTCCGTAGGAAGTTGAGCGGGCTGACGTTGCGCCTTGCGGTACGAGTTGATGTACGTGTTCGTCATAATGCGATAGAGCCACGCTTTGAGGTTGGTGCCTTCTTTGAAGCTGTCGAAGGATTTGAAGGCTTTCATGTACGTTTCTTGCACCAGATCCTCGGCGTCGGAGGGGTTGCGGGTGAGACGCAGCGCACCGCCGTACAGTTGATCTAGTAGCGGAAGCGCCTCAGCCTCGAACCTTTCGACGAGCGCGGGGTCAGTCATTGTGCGGCATGTCCTTATGTCGTGAACGTACGTTGCTTTTAACATTCTAGGTGCACTGATAGGAGATATGACATATGGCCAAGAAAAAGGCAGCCAGCACTGCAGCGATTGCACAGCTTATCGACGCCGCTCTCCCCCATCGCGTGCACACTTTCGAAACGCACTCTCACAATTTCGGCGCAGAAGCAGCCGAGCTGTTGCGCCAAGAGTTAGGTGTGGCAGAGTCTCGGGTGTTTAAGACGCTGGTGGTGGATCTGACTGCGGGGAAGGGACCCCGGCGCGAGTTGGCGGTGTGCTGCCTTCCGGTCACCGGCTCGTTGTCACTGAAGAAGGCTGCCAAGGCACACGGGGTGGCCAAGGCGTCGATGGCCGATCCGAAATTGGCGGAGCGCAGTAGCGGATACGTGGTGGGAGGGATTTCACCGATTGGCCAAAGGCATCCGCTGCCGACGGTGATTGATGCCAGCGCGGCCAACCATGAGACGGTGTTTGTCTCCGGTGGGCGTCGTGGCCTTGACCTGGAGGTCACAGCGGATGTGCTGTTACAGGCCACGAGCGGTTCGCTAGCTGACTTGGTCGCCGAGTAACTCTGGGTAGTCGTTGCGAACGTTTCCTACCGCAGAATCTGCGGGGGTAGCTACCAGGCCTGCCACCAGGGATTCTTCAGTCGGGTGTAGCAGGTCTTCATCTCCAGCGAGCCACCGTGGGATCTCGTGAGGGCTTAAGAAGCGTGGTAAGCGGTGGTGAAGCCAGGCCAGTGGCTCCACTGCCTCGGTGGTGATCATCGTCGCGGATAGTTGGTTCATTCCAGTGTCCCACAGCCCCGCTGCCCACAGCATTCCACTGTCGGCCGGGCGGACGAAGTAGGGCTGCTTGTTGTGCCACTCGTAGTAGCCGTCCAGGGGAATCACGCAGCGCCCACGGCGATAGGCGGTGCGAAAAGAGGGCTTGGTAGCGACGGTTTCTGCCCGCGCGTTGAACAGTGGTGGGCCGGAAAGATCTGTTTTCCAGTGCGGCAGCAGGCCCCACCGGGCTGGTTCCAGGAGTGTTTCGCTGCCATCTGGCGACCGGCGCACGATGGGGATCACAGTGGTAGGGGCGATGTTGTAGCGCGGTGGCGGGGTGCCGTGGGGTGCTCGGACCGGCACCGTGGCGTCGTGAAGCATGGCTGTGGTGGCGTCGAGGAGCGACTCACCTGTGGTAAAGAGAACGAAGCGTCCGCACATACCCCCTATTATGGATGACATGGATTCTCAAGGTTTAGCTTTGTGGCAGGCCCCCGTGGCGGATGGGCCGGTTTCCTGGAACGGATCGATTCCAGGGTCTAAGTCGATGACGAACCGGGCACTGATCCTGGCGGCGCTCGGCAGCTATCCCTCGACAATCAAAAACGCACTGGTCAGTCGCGATACTGACCTGATGATGTCCGCGCTCGAGCAGCTGGGCGCCGCCATCACCCGTACCGAGCCAAGCCACGGCTCCCCCACAACCACGATCCGGGTTGAGCCAGGTGAACTCTCCGGTGGCACCATCTACTGTGGCCTGGCCGGAACGGTGATGCGTTTCGTCCCACCCGTCGCTGCGCTATCTGACGGCACCGTCTTTTTCGATGGTGATGTCCAAGCGCGGGTGCGCCCCATGGACACGATCCTCAACGCACTGCGTGACCTCGGCGTATCCGTCGACGGCACCGCATTGCCCTTCACTATCCATGGCACCGGTGCGGTTCGCGGCGGCACCGTGGAACTCGACGCCAGTGCTTCGTCCCAGTTCGTCTCCGGACTCCTCCTCGCCGGTGCTCGCTACGGCGAAGGCCTGACAGTCCGCCACTGTGGTGGGCGCCTGCCGAGCATGCCTCACGTGGAGATGACGGTGGATATGCTGCGACAAGCCGGGGTAAGTGTTGATACCTCTGTGGCGAACCAGTGGCGTGTTGCCCCAGGCCCCATCGAAGGCCGTGTCTGGGCTATCGAACCAGACCTGTCCAATGCCACCCCGTTCCTCGCCGCCGCAGCGGTCACCGGGGGCCAGGTGGCCATCCACGATTGGCCGACCGCCACTCACCAAGCCGGTGACGCGATCCGTGGCATTCTGGAGCAGATGGGATGCACCACGGAGTTCCGCGCCAACGGCGAAACCAATGACCTGGTGGTGACGGGTCCTGAACCCGGCTCCCTCCGGGGCATTGACATCGACCTGGGCGATATTGGTGAGCTCACCCCTACCGTCGCCGCGTTGGCTGCCCTCGCGAGCACTCCGAGCAGACTGGAAGGGATCGCGCACCTGCGCGGGCACGAGACCGACCGACTCGCCGCCTTGTCCACGGAGATCAACGCCCTCGGGGGCAATTGCGTGGAGTTTGAAGACGGCTTGATCATCACCCCAGCGCCACTGAAGGGTGGGGTGTGGCACTCCTACGCCGATCACCGTATGGCCACCGCCGGCGCGATCATCGGGCTGGTCACCTCCGACGTCACCGTGGAAGACATCGGCACCACCTCCAAGACGCTGCCAGGTTTCGAGCTCATGTGGCAGGCCATGATCGATGGCTAGGCGACGCTACTTCGACGAATCCGACGTCCGGGTCCGCCCTGGCAAGGGTTCGCGCCCGCGTACAAAGGATCGCCCCGCCCACGAGAACGCGAGAGTGGGCATGGTGGTATCCAAAGACCGGGGTCGCTGGGGAGTAGTGCTCGATGGGCACACGGATCCCATCGTCTGCATGCGCGCCCGCGAGTTGGGGCGCACCAACATCGTGGTGGGAGACCGCGTCGGGGTGGTCGGAGACACCTCCGGTAAACCGGGCACGCTCGCCCGTATTATTCGACTCGAGGATCGCACCAGCGTGCTGCGGCGAACCGCGGACGATACCGACCCGTACGAACGCATCGTGGTCGGCAATGCCGACCAGCTCCTGATTGTCTCGGCAGTGGCTGATCCCCCGCCACGCGCTGGCTTTGTGGAACGGGCGCTTGTCGCAGCGTTCGTCGGTAAGCTGAAGCCAATCTTGTGTTTGACCAAGTCAGATCTCGCTGACCCTAGTGAGTTCGCCGCGGAGTTTGCTGATCTCGACGTCCCGGTGGTGATTGCCGGGATCGACGATGACATTACCGCCATCACCAGCATGGTATCTGGGCATGTCACCGCATTGATCGGGCATTCCGGGGTCGGGAAATCGACGTTGGTCAACCGACTCGTGCCTGACGCGGATCGGGCAACGGGCGAGGTGTCGGGCGTCGGTAAGGGGCGCCACACATCCACGCAGTCAGTAGCTCTCAAGCTCCCCGGCGACGGCTGGATCATCGACACCCCCGGCATCCGTTCCTTCGGGCTGGCGCACGTCGACGCGGACACCGTGGTCGGGGTATTCGACGACCTCGCGGAAGCTGCCGAACAGTGCCCACGTGGCTGCACCCACATGGGCCCACCAGCTGACCCGGAATGCGCCCTCGATGAACTAGAGGGCGCATCTCTGCGACGAGTCACCGCGGTCCGCAAACTCCTCACCGCACTACGATCCAACGACGACTGGGAACTCGGCATAGAAAAGGACTCATAACCGCAATGGAACGCCTCCCCTTGGAGCACACGTCAATCAGTCGACTTTCGCTGTACGCCGTGATCACTGGGGCCCTCACCGGTCTAGGCGTAGCGGCACTGAACTGGGCGGTGATTTTCACCGAACGGGCGGTGTTTGGGGTGGATCACCTGGTCAATCATGATCCGACGTCTGCGGTTTCGCCACTGCGGCTATCCCTCACCCTCATCGGATTAGGTTTCATCCTGTCCTGGGCCTGGTTCTTGTTAGACCGGAGCGGGTCTGAACAGGTGTCGGTTCCGGAGGCAATGTTCGGAAAGAAGATGCCCGTCCTCACCACGCTCTGCTCCGCTTTTATTCAAGTCATGTCTGTGGCTGCGGGTGCCCAGGTCGGTCGCGAGAACGCTCCCCGACTGATGGGTGCGCTCTGGGGCTCTCGCCTCGCAGTCGCGCTGCGCATCGATCCCACCGCCCGACGGCTGCTGGTAGCGTCAGCTGCTGGCGCAGGTCTCGGCGCATCGTTCCATTTGCCACTGGCAGGCGCGATCTTCACCCTCGAGCTGTTGCTGGTGGAGATGTCCGCCCAGGCGGTGATCACCGCGATGCTCACCTCCGCCACGGCTGCTGCGGTCACTGGTATTTTTGTGGAGCCGCACCCCGTGTACCACAGCGTGCCCGTTGCGGAAAGCATGGCCACAATTGTTATCGCCCTGGTCGTAGGAGCGTTCACTGGGTTGCTGGGCCACTGGTTCGGCGCTCTGGCTCGTTCTGCGGTTAAACACCGTGCCCGTGGCCGGCAGCTGCTGTGGCAAATGCCTCTTGGGTTCGCTGTGCTGGCCGTGATTTCGTACGTGGTCCCCGGAGTCAGCGCGAATGCCCGATTCACTACCGACTCCATTTTCACCGCCCAAAGCGCGGCTTTCGGTCTGCTGCTGTTGGGCGCGTTGCGGATGTGCGTGATCTTGCTCAGCTTCCGGGTCGGTGTCATTGGTGGCACGCTGACTCCGGCGTTTGGGCTAGGTGCGATCTTCGGTTCCCTGCTGGGGCTAGCTCTGCACCCGCTGTTTCCGGAAATCCCCTTCGGGGCCTTCGCCATCCTGGGCGCAGCCGCGTTCCTTTCCACGGCGATGGCGGCCCCGATGTTCGGGATGATCGCCGCCATCGAGTTCACAGACATGGCGGCGCAGGGCTACCTGCCGGTGTTCGTAGCCGTGGTCGCCGCGGCTCTCTCAGTGCGTTTCTGGGGCCTGCTCATTCAGAAAGAGCAGAAGCTGGCCCCGTTCACGTCCGCGTTGTTTAAGCAGCAGCCTTAACGACGCACCGGGCGCATCAACGCATACCGCACCGCTTCCCCCACTGTGGGGCGCGCTTGCTTCAGCAGTTTCAGTCCGGGAACCAAGCCTCGACGCTTGCCGCTGTCATCCTTGCCGACGTGCAGCTTGCTCTCAATGTCTGGCGTGAATGCGGCTTCGGAGCGTACCTCTGGCGCATTCTCCGGTCGGGCTGCCAGCATGGAGTTCGGCAGGGTCAGCTTCAACAAGGTCTTTTGCACCTTGCCGAACTGCACCAGGAAGGAATCGGTGTTGTACGGCAGATCGAACTCGCGGGCGATGGCTTCGATTTGCTTCCCCACCCCTGCCAGACGGTTGGAAGGCATGTCCGGGAACAGGTGGTGCTCAATTTGGTAGTTCAGGTTGCCGGACATGATGGTGAGGATTTTGCCACCCCGGAAGTTCGCGGAACCGAGCATTTGACGCAGGTACCATTCGCCCTTGGTTTCGTTTTTCCACTGGGCTTTGGTGAACGTTTCGGTCTCGTCTGGGAAGTGACCGCAGAAGATCACGGCGTATGCCCACCAGTTGCGGATCAGGTTGGCCCACATGTTCGCCAGTGCGGTGTGTTTGAAGTTCGGTCCGGTGAGCGCCGGGTAGAAGACGTAGTCTTTCAGCACCTGGTTGCGCACCTTACCGACGGTTTCCCAGAACTTTGGTGCCGTTTCCTCCCAGGTTTGCTTGCCCGCAAACAGGCGACCGAACTCGACGTCGTAGAAGGCGATGGCCCATTGGAACAGGGATGCCAGCACAGCGTTGGTCAGGGGTTGGAAGGCGTGTTGCGGGGTCCACTTACGGTCGCGGGTCACGCGCAGCACGCCGTATCCCACGTCGTGATCCATGCCGAGGATGTTCGTGTAGGTGTGGTGGACGTGGTTGTGGGTGTGCATCCACTGTTTCGAAGGGCAGTTCATGTCCCATTCCCAGGTGGTGGAGTGGATGGTGGGGTCATTCATCCAGTCCCATTGGCCGTGGATGACGTTGTGTCCGATTTCCATGTTTTCGAGGATCTTTGCCACGCTGAGCATGGCCGTTCCCGCGAAGAAAAATGGTTTTTTGTGGCTCAGCAGGAGTGCGATGCGCGCCCCAATCTCCAGGCCGCGTTGGGTACGGATGAGGTTCTTGATGTACTTGACGTCTTTTTCACCGAGGGATTGTTCGACCTCCGCTTTGATGGCGTCGAATCGGCGTCCGATTTCTTCGATATCGGCGTCGGTGAGGTGCGCGTATGCTTTGATGTTCGCAATTGCCATATGTTTCTCCTAGATATCGAGGGTGATGTCGCCGTTTGCTACGGTGCAGCACACCCGCACGCGACTGCCCGGTTCGTGTGTTTCACCGGTGCGTAGGTTGTGGGCGTGGCCCTCTTTTACGGTCTGCACGCAGGTTTGACAGATACCCATGCGGCAGCCAAATGGCAGCTGAACGCCGGCTTCTTCTGCCGCTTCCAGGATGGTGGTGGCGCCGTCGGCGGCCACGGACTTTTCTCCCAACCGGATGGTGCCGCCCTTAGCGTCGCTCACGCGGTCCAAGGTGAAGCGCTCGGTACGCAGCGGATATGCCTTATCGACGCCCCCGTCCCACCACTGCTCCGCCTCGTTAAGCATCTGTGCTGGGCCACACGCGTAGGCGGCGCGCTCAGCAAAATCCGGGACGAGCCGCTCCACATCGCCTGAGGTGATTCGGCCTTGCTCGGAGGTTACCTGGAGGATAAAGCGGAAGCCGGGGTGGCGTCGTTCCAGGTCCGCAAGAGTGGAAGCAAACAGCAAATCCTCTCGGTGACGGATGGAGTGGATCAGGGTGACGTCGTGAAGCGCGCCCTGCTCGTCGAGGTGGCGGAGCATCGAGATCACCGGGGTAATTCCCGAGCCGGCGGTGATGAAGAGAAGCTTTTCTGGGACAGGATTGGTGAGATAGAAATCTCCGGCGGGGGCAGCCAGACGGATCACCTGCCCGGGTCGGGCACACTCCAGCAGGTGCTGCGATAACTTTCCGCCGGTCACGCCGCGGACGCAGATTTGGAAGCTGTGGCGCTCACGCTTCGGCGTATTGACAAGAGAGTAGCTTCGCCAGACAAACCGACCATCCATCTGGACACCAATTCCGATGTATTGGCCAGCTTCAAAACGTACCGGCACGCCCCAACCCGGCTCAATGTCTAGCAGCACCGTATCGGCAGCTATGTCGCGATCAACGAGGCGGATCACGCCGCGCAGCTCCCGGATACTCCAGAGCGGATTGACTAGCGCGGTGTAGTCATCAGGCAGCAAGGGAGTTGTCCACGCTTTCAGCGCAGACCGGATTCCCTTCAGCGCATCTGAGGTTTTTACAGTCACAACAACTCGTTTCCATCGCAAAACTTTAAGGTACGTCAGCGTAGCTTACGCGAGCGTAGGTTATTGGTGCAAGCGCACCAGCGTAAATTTAGCTGTGGAAACAACGAGAAAACGCCCACAGCAGTCCACTGCGGGCGTTGTCGAAGGTAGCCACAAGCTACAGCAAATCAACCAAGAATGGCAGCTCAACCGTGTCATACCACGCCATGAAGTTGTCATCGGCGTCACCAACAGTCAGCTCGGCGTCCTCGTCCCCCAAATCAGCAGCATCGATCGCTGCGATCGCAGCGGCAGTTGCCGACTCCGAGGATTCCACGTCCACGTGCAGCGCCGCGACATCATCAAAGTTAATCTGCGCCGGGGACAGCGCTACCACTGCTTCCCCGTTCTCCGGCGCGAGAGTGACCTGAGAATCAGGCAGGTCAGCTGTAATCACCACTCGACGGTGCGGGAAGGCAGTCTCATCACCGATAGCGAGCAGTCGCAGCGAAGCGCGCGCTGCCTCGATGAACGCAAAGTGCGCAAACTCCTCCTCGTCCCCTTCTTCAAAAAACTCAACCAGCGCAGGAGTTACGGCAAAACCCCAGCCAGAACGGGCATGGAAACTACCCGTTTCCTTTAGCTCTTTCAGAATGGAAAACGTCGCCGGAAGGTAGACGCGCACTAGAATTCCCCTTCAATCCCAAACAGGCCCACTATTTCCACCACGGCGCGATCGAACTGCTGGTAGTAGACGCCCACCAATCCGGACTCAACTGCGGCACGGACATTGAGGATTGAGTCGTCAACAAGCACGCAATCACGCATCGGCAGCCCAACCGCATCGGCAGCCGCCTGAAACGCTTCTTCGCTCGGCTTTTCTGCGCCGATTTCACCCGAGAGAACAACGGCGTCCACCAGTTCACGGGTCTGCCACTGACGAATCGGGTCAGCAGCTGGGCCACCCGGATCGTTGGACAAGATGGCGGTCGCTACCCCATCACGCTTTGCTGCAGCCAGCAGGTTACGCCACCTGCGCTGATCATCTTCGGTCCCGTCCAACACTCCGACGTAATCGACGATTAGTCCTCGCACACTCAACTCCCGCTTTCCTAAAAGACCTAAAACACTATTACCGCTCGACGGCATTACCTTTTCGTGGCACACTGTTTGACAAGTGAGCGACCACTGCGAACATTTATTCTTCCACAGCACATCGCACCACCGCTCGCCAAGCAGCCCCGGGACAGCTCTAAGGAACACACCATGCTCCGCGCACTCCCCGGATACAGCCACCTGAAAATTCTCACCCCTACAGTAGCGCATCCCAGCCGAGTGATGACCACCCAGGTTGCCCCAGATGCGTCACTACGGGGGCTCATCCAGGTCGCGCTCGACGCCGCTTTCGGCATGCGACCCGAAACCTCCCTGCGACGCCCACTCTTTGACACCCAAGTTCGCGTCCACGTCGCCGCCCACCTCAAGCGCAGCGCTCTGCGCGGCCCCGTAACGGTGCGGCGTATCGACGTCCACCCCGCCCCAACTCGCCCACCCCATGATCCCCTGGAAGTGGCGATCGTGGCAGCCACGGAATTCATCGGATCCTATACCGTAGCCGGAACGACAAAGGCGTTTGCCGGCCGGGGAGAACTCCCGGAAGGCAAACGCCAATGGGTATTGCGGTCACTGCGATTGATGTGACTGCTTATACCTCTTCGGGCCCGGAGGTGCGCATTTGGTCTGGGCGCGGGCCGGTGTTGCCACCGAGGTCCTCCGCGTCGAGCTTGCCGTCATTGTTGACGTCCACAGTTCCGGCAGCCTCGGCCTGAGGCACGAACTGCTTGCGGATCAGGAACAGCTGGCGAACGGTTTCTTCCTTAATTCCGTCCTTCATGGCGTTGAACATGTCACCGCCCTCGCGCTGGTATTCCACCAGCGGATCACGCTGCGCCATGGCACGCAGACCAATGCCTTCCTTGAGGTAGTCCATCTCATAGAGGTGCTCGCGCCACTTCGTATCCACCACGTTCAGGATGGCCACGCGCTCGATGCTGCGCATCTGTTCCTCGCCACCAATCGCCGCGACCTTATCTTCCATGTCCTGGTAGAGCGTGTGGGCGTCTTTGAGGAGTGCTTCCCGCAGGTCTTTAGCGGACAGCTCACCGGCAGCGCCGTACTCGGTGCCGTCGACGAGGGACTTCCAGCTCATGGATGGGCCGTAGAGAGTCTCCAGGGCGTTCCACAGCTTATCCAGATCCCAATCCTCTACATAGCCGTTGGCCGTGGCATGTGCGACGTAGTCGGAGATCGTGTCATCGATCATCGCCTGGATCTGCTTAGAAACGTCCGCACCTTCCAACACCGCGCGACGCTCGGCGTAAATCACCTTGCGCTGTTCGTTCATCACCTCGTCGTACTTCAGGACGTTCTTACGCATCTCAAAGTTCTGCGATTCCACCTGGGTCTGTGCGTTTTTGACCGCGTTGGACACCATCTTGGAATCGATCGGCTGGTTATCTGGGATGTCCAACCGATTCATGGTGTTTTCCAGCATTGGGCCGACGAAGCGCAGCATCAGGTCATCGCGCAGGGACAGGTAGAACCGGGTGGTTCCTGGGTCGCCCTGACGACCGGAACGACCACGCAGCTGGTTATCGATACGCCGGGAATCGTGTCGCTCGGTGCCCAGCACATACAGGCCACCGGCCTCACGCACCTTCTCGGCCTGCTCAGCCGAGCGCTTCTTCACGCGGGCGATCTCCTCGTCCCACGCTGCTTCGTATTCTTCCGGGTTTTCTACCGGGTCCAGCCCGCGTTCCCGCAGGTTAATGTCCGCGAGAATATCTGGGTTGCCACCCAGCACGATGTCAGTACCACGACCAGCCATGTTCGTCGCCACGGTCACTGCCCCTGGCAGGCCTGCTTGCGCGACGATCTCGGCTTCCTTTTCGTGGTGCTTCGCGTTCAGCACGTTGTGTTTAATGCCCTTAGCTTGCAACAGGCGCGAGAGGTACTCTGAGCGCTCCACCGACGCAGTACCCACCAACACTGGCTGGCCCTTCTCGACGCGCTCCTCAATATCGTCAACCACAGCGGCGAACTTGGCTTCCTGAGTCTTGTAGATCAGGTCCGTGAGGTCTTCGCGCTGGTTTGGTCGGTTGGTCGGGATCGGCATGACGTCCAGCTTGTAGATCTGGTGAAGCTCGGACGCTTCGGTTTCTGCAGTACCGGTCATACCAGCGAGCTTGTCGTACAGGCGGAAGTAATTCTGCAGCGTAACGGTAGCCAGGGTCTGGTTTTCGTTCTTGATCTCGACGTTTTCCTTCGCCTCGATCGCCTGGTGCATGCCCTCGTTGTAGCGACGCCCGTCCAAAACGCGGCCCGTAAACTCGTCCACGATCATGACTTCGCCATTGCGGACAATGTAGTCCTTATCGCGGGTAAATAGTTCCTTCGCCTTAATAGCGTTGGTCAGGTAGCTAACGAGCTGGGAGTACTCCGGAGCATACAGGTTAGTAATACCAAGCTGATCCTCAACGTACTCCACGCCTTCTTCTTTAACGCCTACGGTGCGCTTGCGTTCGTCGACTTCGTAGTGCACGTCGCGCTGCATGCGTGGCACGATCGTGGCGAAGGCGTTGTACCACTCGGAGGAACCATCGGCAGGTCCAGAAATGATCAGTGGGGTACGGGCTTCGTCGATGAGGATGGAGTCCACTTCGTCCACGATGGCGTAGTGGTGGCCCCGCTGGACCAGGTCATTCAGCGAGTGAGCCATGTTATCGCGCAGATAATCGAAGCCCAACTCATTGTTGGTGCCGTAGGTGATGTCCGCATTGTAAGCTTCACGGCGCTGCTGCGGGTTCATGTGGGACAAAATAACGTCTGTTTTGAGCCCCAGGAAGCGGTGCACACGACCCATCCACTCCGAGTCACGCTTAGCCAGGTAGTCGTTGACGGTGACCACGTGGACGCCCTTGCCTTCCAGAGCGTTGAGGTAAGCAGGAAGCACACAGGTCAGGGTCTTGCCTTCACCGGTGCGCATTTCGGCAACGTTACCGAAGTGCAATGCGGCACCACCCATGATCTGAACCGGGTAATGCTTCTGCCCGAGCACACGCCATGAGGCTTCGCGGGCGGTGGCGAAGGCTTCGAGCAGGAGGTTGTCAATCTTCTCGCCCTTTTCTACGCGTTCCTTGAACTCAACGGTTTTGGCCTTGAGCTCTTCGTCAGAAAGCGCTGCGTACTCATCTTCGAGTGCGATTACTTGGTCAGCAATGGCCTGGAGGCGCTTGACAGCGCGGCCCTCGCCGACGCGGAGAATCTTGGACAATCCAAACACTGGCAGTTGGTCCTTACGACATTCAGTAGGTAATTAATGTACAAATCTCCCGACTATTCTACGCATACGACGCAGCATGCCGGCGCCCTGGCCCTCCAGAGTGCCAAAATGGGCAACCCCCACTGCTTCCGCGTGGGGAGCGTGGGGGTTGCCGACTATGGCGAAGTGATGCTTACTGCTTCTCTTCGACCAATTCGATCAGACCGTAGTCAAATGCATGACGTCGGTAAACGACGGATGGACGACCGGTCTCTTCGTTGAGGAAGAGGTAGAAGTCGTGGCCGACCAGTTCCATTTCAGACAGGGCGTCATCAACAGAAACCGGGGTGGCGGAGTGCTGCTTGGTGCGTACGACCTGACCGGGAGTGACGTCCTCCACCTTGTCTGCGTACGGATCTACATCAAACTCGCCGACCTTTTCCTGAGCCTTCTTAGCTTCAGCCACCAACTCAGCTGCCATTTCACCGGCGCCAACTGGTGCGCGGTGGCCGGAACGGCTGATGCTGCGACGAGCCTTCACCTTGCGCAGGGACCGCTCCATTTTTGCCAACGCGGTTTCCAGCGCTGCGTAGAAGCTATCTTCCTTGGCTTCAGCGCGAGCGATGTGGCCCTTGCCGGTGGCAGTGATCTGGATACGATCAGATTGTGCCTCGCGACGTGGGTTTGGCTCATGCTGCAGCTCAACGTGGAAGAACGTCAGGGTCGGGTCAAGACGCTCGATCTTTGCGAGCTTCGACTTGACTCGTTCCGCGAAGTGATCGGGCACCTCGACGTTGCGGCCGGTGATATTGACCTGTGCGCGCAGGGCGTCGTTGTTCTCAGCAGGTGTAGTCACTTTGCTTTACCTCCCGGTATCTGCCACCGCACAATGTGAGCGGGATTACTCACAACGTCCACGGTGACGCCTATCTAGCTACATTCCTGATTTTACATCTGGTCATAACCATTGCGCCATGACCCCCTCCCAAGCGCAATCCAGGTCACGCTTGTGCCATAACCAGCGCCCCAGCCACCTGCACATTTGCGGAAAATAGCACCGCGGCAGTCGCTGCCAGGGTGGCACCAGTGGTCACAACGTCGTCGATAATGAGCACCGGGCCAGGCGGGATACGGGTCAGCACCACGTTGCCCACGAGGTTTCTGCGCCGCGTAGTCGCGCTGAGGCCCACCGATTCCTTCACCCGGTCACCATGTTGCACGCAGGGGACGGTCCGCAGCGCGGTTGCCACGCAGATGGCTGTCACGGGGTCGCCACCACGCAGCCTTGCCGACGCCGCTCTGGTCGGAGCCGGGACCAGCGTCAAACCCTGTGGATCAGGGATCTCGCCCCGCGCGCCGAGGTAGTCAATTCCGGCTGCCAATGCCGCGCCTAAAAATGGTGGCACGTCACGCCTGCCGCGTTCTTTCATCGCCAAAATCAGTTGCCGGTGCGCCCCCGCATAGGGTCCCATTGTCCAGATCGGAATGTGTGGGTCCACTGTGGTGAACACTCGGTGCGGTGGCTTGGACAGTGTGCGTCGGCACGCTTCGCACAGTGTCTGGCCTGCTGCCCCGCAGCTCGCACAGTGCTTTGGCAGCAGCAGTTCGATCATTTCGCTACGACGGGGGCCGCGCGCTGCCCCTGCAACGCCGGCACCTCACGCCAAAACGCCACGCCGGTGGTGTTCGTTGGCAGCTGCAGCAAAGCCCGCGAGTCAGTGATGTATATGGTGGAGGGGCTCGCGGAAATCGCCACTACCGGTGCGGTGACGTTGCCGGATGGCAGCGGAGTGAGCGCGGAGCCGTCGGTCTGGACTTGCCACACCGGAGTTTCAGCGGTAGATGTTCCCACGAGGAGGGAGCCATCGGGTTTCCATTCGACTGTGAGTGCAGTCCCGGCGATAGCTGGCGCGATTTCCCGCACCTTGGTGAGTTTGCGGTGGCCCGCACTCGGGCGTTCGACCGTTGCCATGTACACCCTGCCGTTGATGATGAACGCGCACCGCACACCGGTTGGAGAGAGCTGCAGCACCGAGATAAGGCCGTCGAGTCCTTCCAGTTCGGAGCTGTCGACCTCTGTTTGGGAGAGCTCGCCACTGGTCGTGGACCGGGCAACGCGAACCACTTTCTTGCCGTCGAGCACCGTCCACAATGACGTGCCCGCGATTTCGAACGTCGGGTGGGAGATAGTCTTCGACTCCAGCGCCTCGCGCGCGGCTTCTTCATCCTTCGCAACCAACAACCGCGCTTTACGGTCCTCGCCTTCCCCGGTGGACTGCACCGCGGCGACGACACCGCTGCCGGCATCGAAATCAGCGGAATCGATATTTCCGGCCTGACTAAAGCTCCCTGCGATGGGAACCGTGTGGTCCTCTTCCACTTTCATGATTTTGCCACCGGCCAGAACATACAGCGGCGACGCAGCAACCGCCGAGGCGCCAGGGTTGTAGTCTGCGACCTGCTCGATCGTGAGGTACTCCGACTCTTCAATAATCGGGGTGTCATCAATCTCGATCCGGTAAGGTCCGGGCACGCCAGCTTTGGCGAGTGTCCACACCACCTGCGCAGCAAAGCGATAGCGCCCCTCTGCGCTCAAATCACCGAAACCGGCAAAGGAATACACTCCGTCGTTAAAGCCAGAGAAGGTAGCTCCCTGGGGGACGTACGTCTTCACGCCGGGCGCGAGGACGTCCTGGGGCCCTTCTACCAGCAATGACAGCAGCGCAGTATTGAGTGAGGAATTGCCGGTGTAGACCCAGCGTCGATCCGCTACCAAGCTCGAATCCGAGGGGTCCATGAAGTAGAGGGAATACGGCTGGTAGTTATTTCGCAGCTCTGTGTGTTCCACCACCACGCCAGGCGGCAGATTGCTAATACGCCACTGCCCGTCCTGTTTTACCAGGTCAATGGTGGCTTCGTAGAGCCCATGTTCTGGCTGGTACACCCCGCCCACGCCGATGGACCCAATAACCGGACCTCGTACCGTGAAAGTCATTCCCTGAGCGCTCGCCCCAGGCTTCGAGTTGATGTCAATTCGGTCGAGCACCAGGGTCCCCGCCTGCGAGTCCCACGTTTTTGCAGCTTCCGCAGTCAGGTACTGTCGCGCAGGCTGATGTCGCTGTTTCGGTTTTACTGCCTGGCGGAAAAAGTCTCGCAACAACAAGTCAGGCGCCTGGTTCGGCTCGGGGGCTTCGTCTTCTACCCCGGAAGCAGCGGGTGCAAAAGAGCGGAGCGCTTGTGGGGTGGAGTTGCTTGGGATCGTCGTGCAGGCGGTGAGTACCACGCTGTTGAGCGCAATAACGCCGAGTACCTTACGCAGGTCCTTCTTCATGATCACTCCCCTTCCCCGTCGTGAATGCTCTTGCCTGCCAGCAGTGCTGCCACTGTACCCGGGTGTTCCAGCGGAAGCGGGGAGCTATGGTATTTTTCCTTCGCTACCAGCGGGATGGTGAGGAGGAAACGCGCTCCCACACCGATCTCGCCGGACGCCTGTAGCGTTCCGCCGTGCAGGCGGGCATCCTCAGCGGCGATTGCTAGGCCGAGGCCGGTGCCACCGGAATGCCGTTTACGGGATGGGTCGGCTCGCCAAAACCGGTTGAACACAAGCTCTTCTTGCCCTGGTTTCAGTCCGACGCCGTGGTCGGTGACCGCGATGGACACAGCTTCGTGGTTGGCCCGCAGCTGCACATCCACGGGTTTGCCTTCGCTGTGGTCGATCGCGTTGGCGAGCAGATTGCGCAGGATCCTTTCGATCCGGCGTGAATCCATGACCACGTTGACGGGCTCATCCGGTACGTCAAAATTAAGTGGCACTTCGAGCTGTTCAGACAGGTGGCGCACCTGCTGCCAGGCCGCTTGCAGCGTACCCCTGATGTCGACGCTTTCCTCGGACAGGTCCGCAACGCCGGCGTCATGCCGGGAGATCTCCAGCAGGTCCGTGAGCAAGGATTCGAAACGGTCGAGTTCGCGGATCATTAGCTCTGAGGCACGTTTGGTATAGGGGTCCAGCGAGTCCGCATTGTCCGCGATCATGTCCGCAGCCATACGCACGGTGGTTAACGGGGTGCGCAGCTCGTGTGAGACGTCAGAGGTGAATTGTCGCTGCAGGTCGCCGTATTCCTCAAGCTGGTCAATTTGCTTGGAGAGGTTTTCCGCCATTTCGTTGAAGCTGATGGCAAGGCGCGCCATTTCGTCTTCGCCTTCTACCACCATGCGCTCCCGCCGGTGACCGGAGGCGAAGCGTTGCGCAATGCGGCTGGCCGAGCGTACCGGGGCGGTGACCTGCTGAGTCAGTAGCCACGAAATGGCCACGATGAGCACCAAGAGCACCACACCACCGGCCGAGAATAGGCCTTTGATCAGTGCCAATGTCGCTTCCTCATTAGCCAGTGGCAGCACCAGGTACACCTGGAGGCCACTGACGTCGGAATCGGTTGGGGTGCCGATGACGAGGGCTTTGTACAGGTCTCCCTCGTAGTTGTTAAGCGTGGCGAACTGATAGGAGATCTGTTCTTGGGAGACGAAGTATTGGAGTCGCTCGGGGACTTGGAACCCTTCCGGCGAGGTGGTGACTGTCCCGTCGGGGTTTTCTACCACCAGCACCGCTTCAAAGCTGGAGTTAGCTCCCGAAGTTTCGCTGGAGCCGATGCTGGTCAGGGAGGCGCGCGCGGAGTTCAGGCGCGCCTGCAGGGAGTTGGAGGAGTCAGTCGAAGCAATCTGCTTTTCGACGGCCACCCGCGCCCGTTCGATTTCACTATCGGCCGTCTCTAGTTTGGAGTCGATGAGTCGCTGCGCCACGATGCTTATCAGGGTAAGACCAAGGAACAGCACGACGGCAGTGGTAGACACCAGGATGGAACCAATGACGCGGACTTGAAGCGAGGTGCGCCAGCTGTCCAGCATCCTGTCCGTGAGGTGGCGAGCAGAAATCATCAAATGTTTAGCGGTTAGTCGTTAGCACCCGTCTTGTAACCGACGCCACGGACAGTGAGGACGATGGTTGGGTTCTCCGGATCCTTTTCAATCTTGGCGCGCAGTCGCTGCACGTGGACATTCACCAGGCGGGTGTCGGACGCATGGCGGTAACCCCACACCTTCTCCAGCAGTTCCTCTCGGGTGAAGACTTGGCGAGGCTTACGAGCCATCTCAAGTAGTAGGTCGAATTCCAGCGGGGTGAGCTGGATTTCCTCGTCGCCACGGCGCACCAGGTGGCCGGGAACGTCGATGGTGAGGTCTCCGATTTCGATGATTTCACTTGGTTCTTCATCGGTGCGACGCAGCCGCGCCCGGATACGCGCAACCAGCTCTTTTGGCTTGAACGGCTTGTTCACGTAGTCATCGGCGCCGGATTCCAGCCCGAGGACCACATCGACGGTGTCAGTCTTGGCAGTCAACATGACGATGGGCACCACCGATTCCTGCCTAATAGCGCGACAGATGTCGATGCCGTTCATCCCAGGCAGCATAAGGTCAAGCAGGATAAGATCTGGCTGTTCCCGCTCAAACGTGGCCACTGCTTCCCCACCGTCCATGACGGCGACAGTATCGAAACCTTCGGCCTGCAACACGATGGTCAGCATCTCCGAGATTGCCGGATCATCGTCTACTACGAGAATCTTCGCTTTCGTCATGACTTCCTTAAACTTCACTTATCTGCGTCAATACCCGTCCATCATAGATTCTTTTGCGCGCTGATGTGCGCGATTATTCGATCTGCGAGCTGGTCAGGCGCTTCGTTGGGTTGAGCCACCAACCATGGGCTTGCCCAGGATGCGGAGGCGAGGCGTCGGTAAGCTGCGCAGGTGCGTGCTTGGAGTCCGCCATCAGACTCGTAGAGGTCCTTGGCGCGGGTTTCGTCAGCCCGCGCGCGACTTTCAGCACGCTGCGCAGCGAGCTCCACGGACGTATCAAGGAGCACCTGCAGGTCAGGGCGCGGCAGACCGAGGGTCCCAAATTCCAGGTCGGCGATCCAGTCAACGATTGTTTCGTCCTCGGTACGCGCCCAGCTGTATGCGGCGTTCGACGCAACGTAGCGGTCCAGCACGAGGATGTCGTCGGAGGTCGTTGCCGCACGCAGCTTATCGACGACCCCGTGCCGGTCCAACGCAAACAGCGTCGCCATCGCGTAAGCACTATCCGTAAGGTCTCCCATGTCACCGCGCAAGCCGCGCGCAGCGAGTTGCGCGTGGATCGATTCCTCATACCGAGGAAACGCGAGCTGCTGGGCCTTAATCTGCGCAGTGAGCGCGCGGGTCAAGGTGTTTTTACCGGCACCGTCGATGCCTTCTACACAAATGATCACGGCTAGTTGAGCGCCTCGAGGTATGCCTCTAGGTCCTCTTCAGTGTCCACTTCTTCGAGGATCTCCGCTGCACGCTCCCGCAGCAATTCCGAGCCGGAACCTGTCAGCTCCCGGATGAAGGGGTAGTTTTCTGCGATCTCTCCGGCGCTGTACGGGGCGCCTGCCCAGATAGCGGCGATGGTGGCGGCCAACAGTCCGTTGGCGGTTTCTTCGTCATTCACCGCCTTATTGCTTGCGACGAGTGCGACGGCGTCATCAATTGCTTCCACGATGTCTTCGGAATCAAGCGTGGCGATTTCGTCGAGGAAGTCAACATTGTTCTCATCCGAGAAAATCGCGATGTCCCAGGCTCCCATGATTCTCCTACCTCAATGCGACTGGATTGTCTGATCAGTATCTAGGTTTACTTGGATTGCGCGCGGTCCGCCACTAAGCCAGGTCTACCTCCACCGGATCGCCATAGCAGATCTGCTTCATATTTTTTCGGCCGAATTTTGCCTTAGACGGTTTCCATAGCTTCACAACCGTGCTAGGGTCAGCGTTGTTATCTTTTTGTTACCGATTGTGACACTGTGTAACTATTTCACTCCGGTGAGCGATACCACAGTTAAACAACTACCGAGGAGGCCAGCACGTGAAAAAACAGACCCGCGGGTTCGTCACCTTCGTAGCTGTAGGCTGCGTAGGTGCCGTCGGCGTGGGCTGGGGCGTGTGGCGCTCTGCAGCTCCAGAGGAATCCCGAGCAGCCAGCACGCCCGCCATTTCGCGCGCGGCATCCCCGTCCGCTGCTGGGTTTTCCCCTGTGACTAGCTCCCCGGATCCCACACCAGAACCCTCCTCTGAGGTGGCGAAGCTACCACCACAGCAAGCACCGTTGCTCGAGTCCGACCCATACCTCGCACCGAACGCATTTATTCCACAGCCAGGCGCTGTGGCGGTGTCGCCGACGAAGATCTACGGCCCATCCTTCACCACGGAGTTCCAGCAGGCACCTGCTGACATGTCGACCCATACGACGGAAACAGAGCACTCCGAAACGGTAACCACCCCTGAGTCCGAAGTCACCGTACAGCCTTCTCCTACTGCGCCAACAGAAGAACCGACCACTACGCCTCCTGCCGCTGGTGAGGAAACCACAACGGAGCAGACCCAGCCCCCAATCACCGCTGAGGTCCCTCCCCTGAGTTCGCCGCAAAACAGCCCAGAGCTGTCTTCTGCTGAACAATCCTCGCTTTCCGCGCTGGCGTCAGAGTCCCCCGTACAGACGGTTCCAACATCCGTGGTCTCTGAGCCGACCCCTATTCAGCCGATGACCGCCCCTGCTGCAGTGCAGCCACAGCTCTTCTCCGTACCGGCTGCGCCAACCTCAGCTACTCCGAGCGACGCCACTGAGCCAACGACGGCAGCAGCACATTCCGCACAACCGGCTGAACCGACCGCCGCTACCACACGGTAGTGGTGCCCGCTAAACCGTCGCGATAAAAACAGTGGCTCCAGTTGGCTGCAACGTCACTGTTCCGTCTGTGGCCGGCACCCACGCCGCAGTCCCCGCGGGGACAGTGAGCTGCTGATCGTCGCATGTCAGCTCGGCAGTCCCATCGGTAACGAGGACAATCACCGGACCGTCGTGTTCGACCGGCACCGCTGATCCCAGGACACACTGGCGCAGCGTGAACTCGTCGATCGGCGTGGGAAAGTGAAGACAATCCCCGTTTCGCTCCGGAATCACACGTGGATCGGCAAGGGATTCGAAGCGCAGTACGCGCACCAGCTCCGGCACGTCGACATGCTTGGACGTTAGGCCACCACGCAGCACATTGTCTGAGTTGGCCATAATTTCCACGCCCAGACCACTGACGTATGCGTGGAGCTCACCGGCGTCGAGGTACAGTCCCTCCCCCGGTTGCAAGGTGAACTTGTTGAGCAGCAACGCTCCCAGCACGCCGACATCGTTTGGGTAGCGGTTATGCAGCTCCACCACGTTGGACAGTTCTTCCCGCATCCAGTCGGGGAGCTGCGGATCAGCAAGCTGCTGTGCGGCTGAAGCCACGATGTCATCGATCAGCGTGGAACGGCTACCCCCAGGAATAGTGATCCAGGTGGTGAACAGGACCCGAAGATCTGCAGCTTCCCGCTCTGGGGAGCGATCCAGCATCGCCAGGTAGCGTTCCACTTCGGTACTGCCGAGCCGGTCAAAGAGTTCAAGGGTCTTCGCTAGTGGTCGGAACCCCGCCATGGCCTCGAACTCAGTCAAAGCGACGATCAGTTCCGGCTTGTGATTGGCGTCTTTGTAATTGCGGTTATCCGCAGCCAGGTCGATTCCCAGGGCGTTTTCCCGCTGGAACCCGTCTGCCGCTTGTTCCGGCGTGGGGTGAGCTTGCAGGGAAAGGGGTTCGGCAGCTGCAAGGATTTTCAGCAAAAACGGTAGTTCATCGCCGAAGCGCGCCCGCACGCGTTCGCCGAGTTGCCCAGCAGGATCGGCAGCTATGACGTCGACAAGTGCAGCGTCGCCAACGGTTGCGGAACCACCGGGGTGTGCTCCGAACCAGAGTTCCGCCTCTGGTCGGTCCGAGGCTTCCTGGTCACCACGCAGCTGAGCGATCAACTCGCGCGATCCCCACGGGTAATGCCTCAACTTACCCGTCAGTAGTTCCATCTACAGCTCCTTACATCACTGTGGCGGCCAGGCCTCTCACCATCAACCTCAGCACATTGTCCAGTGCTAGGTCGTCTCCGCCACTGCTTTGTGCAATGGCCCGCGGAAGATGAGTGTCCTGCGCCGCCCACACAACGATCCTTAAGGGTAGCACCGGGGCCACATCATCTTCGAACGGATCGTAGAAAATGTCGCTGGCATTTTCATTAAAATCTGGTAACGCTGCCCCCAATTCGGTCGCTTCCAGTGCTCCGCACACCAGACCTTTGCTTACCCACCAGGTAGCTATCAGGCGGGCCAGCGCAGTGGGAATCTCCCCATAGCCGATGTGTACCACGCGGTCCTCCCCCGCAAACTCCCTGATCTTGCGGGACTCGTTTACCAGCGCATCGCGTTCCGGGGTCACCGCCAACAGTTCCTCATCAACTGCTTGCGCCACCAGTTCCAACTGTTCACGCACTGCTTGATCTGGTGCAGTAAGGCCTCCCCCCAATGCCACCATCGCAGCGATCACACATGCGGGCGATCCACCGGCGGCATTCGGCGGCACCGGAATCACGTAGGTATCCGAGGGGGCTTCCTCCCGCAATGGGCCCTGTGGCGGCGCAATGAGGTAAGTAGGACAGGCGCGTCGTGACGCCTCATGCAGGCAGCGCTCCTGCGCCGGCGCGCTTTTCGACGACGCCAGCAGCACCGCATCAAGGGGTCCAGCAAATCGGGGCAGCTGTCCAACAATCGTGATCGGTACCGGCAGGGGCGCGAGCACCGCCACTGCCAGCTCCGCCGCTGCACGGCTGATGTCGTCTGCAGCGATGACGATGAGGCTGCGAGGTTGCAGTTCTCGCAGCTGCGCCACCTGGCCGTCGTCAAGCAGGGCGCTGGCTGCTCGTACGAACGCGCCCTCGTGCGCAATATCAAAAAACTGAACTGCCTCGCGATCGTACATGGCTGCCTCCTTTTATCAGGCTCGGATCACACTGAGGACTTCCGCAGTGAGAGCGTCTACTTCTTCCCGAGTCGGGGCTTCCGCGTTCAGGCGCAGTAGCGGCTCAGTGTTCGATGCGCGCACATTAAACCACGCCTTTGTCCCCTTGAGCTCCACGCTGACGCCGTCGAGCGTGTCCACCGATTCGATATGATCAGCGAAATGATCCAGAACAGCCTGGGTGCGTTCCTGCTGCGCCTCCTTCGACGCTAGCTGGGAGTTAATCTCCCCGGATGCCTCGTAGCGGTTGTACTGCGCCATCATCTCGCTGAGTGGCTTTTCTTGGGTACCCAACGCAGCAAGCACGTGCATCGCCGCGAGCATGCCAGAGTCCGCGTTGAAGAATTCAGTGAAGTAGTAATGCGCCGAGTGCTCGCCACCGAAGACAGCAGCTTCATCGGCCATGGTCTTTTTAATGAAGGAGTGCCCCACGCGGGTACGCACCGCGGTACCGCCATTTTCCGCAATAATCTCCGGAACGGCCTTCGAGGTAATCAGATTGTGGATGATGGTCGCCCCCGGCTGCTGCGCCAGATAGCGCTCCGCAACAATAGCGCAGATAGCGGAAGGGCTCACTGGCTGACCTAGCTCATCAATCACGAAGCACCGGTCCGCGTCTCCGTCGAATGCCAACCCAATATCAGCCTTAGTGTCCAGCACGAACTTCTGCAGGTCCACCAGGTTCTTCGGATCGAGTGGGTTAGCCTCATGGTTCGGGAAGGAACCGTCCAGCTCAAAGTACAGCGGCTCAATATCCAGCGGCAGACCGCTGAGCACCGCAGGGACAGTGTGGCCGCCCATGCCATTGGCTGCGTCGACGGCTACTTTCAGTGGCCGAATACCGGACAGGTCAACCAGGTCACGCAGAAACTCGCCGTAGCCTTCCAAGCAGTCCTCGTGGCTTAGCGTGCCAGGTTCACCGTCATAGCCAGGGACTCCGGCGACCAGGTCGTCGATAATGGTGCGCAAACCGGATTCCTGCCCCACCGGACGTGCCCCGCCACGGCAGAGCTTGATGCCGTTGTATGCGGCCGGGTTGTGGGACGCGGTGAACATCGCACCTGGGCAGTTTTTCACGCCGGAGGCGTAGTACAGCTGGTCGGTGGAGGTCAGGCCAAGCATCGTTACGGATACTCCCTGTTCCATGACGCCCTCAGTGAACGCTGTGGCCAGTTCCGGCCCCGATGCTCGCATGTCGTGTCCGATGACAATGCGGCTTTCGTTTTCGCTACGCATCAAGCGACCGAAGGCGGCACCGGTGTCGCGCATAAAATCGGCGTCAATTCTTTCGCCGACAATCCCGCGTACGTCGTAAGCTTTGATGACAGCTTCGACATCGTCGCGGTTGCGAGGTGCAGCAGTGCGCATATGGATACTCCTAGGTGAGGGAAACGGACCAGCGCGTGACACTACTCGCCCGGCCCGAAAGTTGCTTACCCCATCCTAGATCAATCGTCGCTTTCGACGACATACAGGTGCGCACGCCTGCGTCCTTTTTCCACCTGTTTCCGCTGGGAGCGGTGGATAGGGTGATTATGGGTCGGGTTGTCCATCACCAGCCCGGATGACTGCCGACCAGCTTCCCGCACGGCTTCCGCCAGCGCCGTGAGGTCGTCGTCATCTTCGTCCGTCGGGATACCCGTCACGCGAAGCATCTCCCACCCGAGCGGGGCGGTGATTTTGGCAGCATGCTCTTCGCACAGGTCCCAACTGTGCGGTTCTGCTGCTGGTGCGAGGGGTCCGATGACGGCGGTAGATTCTGCGTACGCATACGTCAGGGTAGCCACCGCGGGCTTGCCACATCCTGGGCGACTGCAACGACGAAAATTACTCACCTGACAAAGTCTAGACCTTTAGTTCACACTTTGGAAGTGGTCGGTCGGCGCGCCTGCCCCAAATTCCCACCTCAATGCCCCTAAATTATCCTCATGGACGTAAAAGCTGCGCGTAATCGACATGGCCGAGGTGCCCGCGGGCCACTGCTGCCTCAGGCCACCCCGAGGCACCGCACACGCTCGCAGCTTTTCGACGCCGCTGTGCTCGAAGCCTATGCCCCCATCGCGAACGCGTACCCCGAGGAGCTCGCGACGCTCGACATTGCAGTGGATATGATCCCGCGGATGCGCCTCAATCCGGATGCCGATTTCTTCACCGATGAGGTGGTCGCCGATGGTCCCGTCCCACTGGGTCGCGTGATTCCTGCTGGCATTGATCGGTTTGGAAAGGCAACTCGCCCTCGCGTGGTGGTGTTTCGGAAGCCTATTGAAGCTCGGTATGAAACAGCAGAAGAGCGCCGGGAGATCCTCCGCATGGTTCTCACGACGCTGGTTGCCTATCACTTGGGCATTGATCCCGATGAGATCGACCCTGGGGCGCGGTGGTAGCCGCTAAAGCTAGCCGATTTGCTTCTTGAGGCGACGGCGCTCACGCTCAGAAAGGCCACCCCAAATACCGAATCGCTCATCGTGTTCTAGGGCAAACTCCAGGCATTCATCGCGGACACCACAGGCCTGACAGATGCGTTTGGCTTCACGAGTGGAACCACCCTTTTCCGGGAAAAAGGCTTCTGGGTCTGTCTGAGCACAGAGGGCTTGATCTTGCCACTCTTGCTCCACAGCACCAAAGAGTGCGTCAAAGGTTAGGTCAGAGCCGGTATCCAACCCGGAATTCACCCCGCGGGAAGTTGCGCCATCCGCCACAAATTCCATCGACGCTCCTCCTTCTTCCGTAGGTGTTCTCGTAGGTGTTCTCACTGAAAAGTTTTCTAAATTCGTATTGTCGCCATGTCCCGCCGGTGAGACACAGCCATGTGACTTACACAAATGTGATTACACACCGATCACTAGATATCGTCAACCTCGCAAGCCCTTTTCCGGAAAGTTTTGAGCATTTTCCCAAGAAGTCAGTCACAGAAGTAACAGGATTAACACAACCGCTAAAGCGGGGGTTATGGCCGGGGGTACTATATGTAGTGGTGCCCGCGGCTAGGAAAAACAACTCTCGACTACTTTCGGCGTGTCGCTGCGAAGATACTTGACTTTTATAACGCAGCAGTGAGTTAGGCGTCGGAGGAGAAACGAACCCCGTTATCCGGGATCACCACTCCGGGCCATACCCGCATACCACCCTTGAGCTCACAACGCGCGCCAATCTGAGCGCCATCACCAATCACGCAGTCAGAGATCCGGGCATTAGCACCGATAGTGACTCCAGCGCCGATAATTGAGTTTTCAATAATTGCGCCCGGTTCAATCGTGACACCGTCGAAGACGACGGTTCCGTCGAGGCGAACTCCAGCACCGATTTCGGAGCCACGCCCCACTACTGTGCCTCCGAGCAGCCACGCCCCATCGCTGACCCCAGCGGTGTCATCCACGAGCCCCTCGCCAGTGCGGCCTTCCAGCAACGGCGACGGAGCAATGCCACGAACCAGGTCGGAGGACCCGCGCACGAAATCATCCGGGGTTCCCATGTCACGCCAATAAGACTGATCCACGTAACCGAACACCCGGCGTCCCTCCTCCAGGAGCCGCGGGAACGTCTCCCGCTCGACCGAGACTGCACGGCCAGCCGGGATAGTTTCGATCAATTCCCGCTTGAATACGTAAATACCTGCATTGATCTGATCCGTTGGTGGGTCCTCGGTCTTTTCCAAGAAGGCTGAGACCCGACCTTCGGCGTCGGTAGGCACGCAGCCGAAGGCGCGAGGGTCAGGCACCCGCACGAGGTGCATGGTCAGATCCGCTTGCTTCGTTTCGTGGGTTTCCAGCACCTTGGTCAAGTCCGTGCCACCCAGCACATCCCCGTTAAACACCATGACGGTGTCATGGCGCAGCTTGTCGTACACGTTGCGGATGCCACCACCAGTGCCGAGGGCTTCCTCCTCCACCACGTACTCAATTTCCAGGCCCATGTCCGAGCCATCGCCAAAGTACTGCTCGAACACTTCCGCCTTGTACGAGGTGCCCATGACCACGTGGGTGATGCCAGCTGCCTTGATGCGGGCCAGCAGGTGCGTCAGAAACGGCACGCCTGCAGTGGGCAGCATCGGCTTTGGGGTAGACAGCGTGAGCGGGCGCAATCGAGTGCCTTTGCCCCCGACGAGGATCACTGCGTCGGTGGCATTAGCCAGTGATTGAGTAGTCATAAGTTCCTATTATCCCCTACTTCTGGCGCTTTGCCTTAGCGCACGCCACCGCGATCTCGCTGCGAAGCTTTAAACCTAGCCACAGTAGCGCCCGCACCGGAGCTTGCACTGCTCCCTGATGGCGGTCTGCTTGAAACTTATACGCACTCCGGTGGTGCGCCGGAAGCATGAGCTCCGGGCGGGTGCCCGCCACATGCCCCTTGCTGTGCTGGATCCGGGAGGTTGGGCAGAACACATTGCGCCATCCCGCCTTGCCCAGGCGGTCGCCCAGATCAACATCTTCCATATACATGAAGTAGCCCTCGTCAAAGCCACCGATCTGTTCAAAGGCATCCCAGCGCACCAAAAGGCAGGATCCAGACAGCCACCCGGCGTCACGCTCCCGAGACATATCTTTATCGTCACGGTAGGCCTGAGACCAAGGGTTGTTCGGCCAGACGGCGGAGAATAAAGCATGTCCGATGCCATTGGACAATGTTGGCACAGCGCGGGCAGATGGGTATGCAGAGCCGTCCGCTTCCCGGATGTATGGCCCCACTGCCCCGGCGCGCGGATTACGACGAGCGCAGTCCAGCATCTGATCAATCGCCCCAGCATCAAACACCACGTCGGGGTTGGAGATCACGAAGAACTCGGAGTTGATCTCGCCCTTTTCCCGCCGGTCACGGAGGGACTTGGCGGCGATATTAATGGCGGTTCCGTAGCCGACATTGCCACCGGTGGGGAGGAACTCGGCATAGTCATAGGTGTGCGCCGCACGTTCCGGAGCACCGTCAGTGGAACCGTTGTCTGCCATGATCACCACGCCAGGCAGTTTCGTGGCGCCAGGCACAGAATCCAGGAAATCAGTCAGGTACTTTCCCGGAGAGTACGTCACGGTAATGATTGCAATTGGGGCATTCACAGTTGTCACAGCTTAGTGGACACAGCGGCACGGACTGCTGTGCGCCACTCCGGAAACGCAGGTAAATCCGCATCGTGCCAGGTGGAAGTATCGAGGACGGACCATTCCGGGCGGGCCGCGGGGCGGGGAAATTCCGCTGTCGTGCACGGCTGGACGCGTTCTGGGTCGGCGCCACAGGCCTCAAACGTTTCCCTGGCGACCTCGAACCAGGTGGTCGGGCTGTCGCTCGCTCCGTGAAAGGTGCCACTGAGCCGTCGATAAGCAAGTGCCCACAGCCCGGTGGCGAGGTCGCGGGCGCACGTCGGGTTTCCCCACTGGTCGTTAACCACCTTGGGGTTAACGCCTTCCCGAGCGAGGCGCAGCATCGTGGAGACGAAGTCGGGGTGGGGTTGCAGATCTCCGGTAAAAAGCCAGGCAGTGCGCACGATGGCGGCATCGGGGTGAGCATCGAGCACGGCACGTTCGCCAGCGAGCTTGCTGGCACCGTAGACGGTATTGGGGTGCTTGGGGTCGTCGATCTGCAGCGGGCGACGTGGGACGCCGGCGCCGAACACATAGTCGGTGCTGATGTGCACGAAGTGCGCCCCCACCTCGCGGGCTGCGGCGGCAAGCAGCTCCGGGGCCCTCGCGTTCACTGCGTAGGCGACTTCTTCCTCTGTTTCCGCGGCGTCGACGGCGGTGTAGGAACTGGTGTTGATCACCACGTCGGCATCCGCAAACCGGGTGGTGAGCGATGTGAGATCTGACTCAGTGAGAGTGGCCAGGTCATAGTCGGCACGGGAAAGTCCCAGAACATGTGCCCCGGTGGGCGCGAGGTGTGTCATTGCACTGCCGAGTTGGCCCCGGCTTCCCACTACCACTGCTCTCATTGCCCTAAACTCCTTTGACGACTATTCTTTCCTCTCTAAATTACTCATCAACGTCCAGTGGAGCCTCGCGTGACTCATTCCCCCCGCCACAGCCGCGATATTCAGGCCGCGCCAATCGCCAAGCCACAGCTGGCGCAGTCCGGTTCGACGCCTGTGAAGGTCTTGTTGGCGCTGCTCTCAGCCGCGGTGCTGATTGTTTCCGGTACGGGATATTCACTGGTCGGTTCGCTGGGGCGCGATGTTGCCTCCGCCGGCGGGCTCAGCCTCGGCAATGGCGGCAAAGGTATTAAGGAAGCCAAGGACGGCGCGACAGACATCCTGCTCGTCGGCTCCGACTCCCGTACCGACGCCCAGGGCAACGCTCTGTCTCCTGATGAGATCGCCATGCTGCGCGCCGGCGATGAGGAAAACGACAACACCGACACCATCATGGTGATCCGCGTACCTAACGACGGCTCCTCCGCCACCGCCATCTCCATCCCCCGCGATACCTACATCCACGACTCTCAGCTGGGCAACACCAAAATCAACGGCGTCTACCGCGGTTACAAATCCGCCAAGTATTCCGAGCTGACCAGCGCCGGCGTGAGCGACGAGAAGAAGCTGGAGGAGGAGTCGAAGGACGCCGGACGCAAGGGGCTTATCGACGCCGTGGCCAAGCTCTCCGGAATCACCGTCGATCACTACGCCGAAATTGGCTTGCTGGGCTTCGTGCTGTTTACCGACGCCGTCGGCGGAGTTCAGGTGTGTCTGAATGAAGATACCCAGGACGAGTTCTCCGGCGCGAACTTCACCAAGGGTGTGCAGACGCTCCAGGGCCCTGACGCGCTGTCTTTCGTCCGGCAGCGCCACGGACTGCCCCGTGGCGACCTCGACCGCATCGTGCGCCAGCAAGCCTTCATGGCGTCCTTGGTCAACCAGGCCCTGACCACCGGAACGCTGACCAACCCGGCTAAGCTCGCCAGCTTGTCCGCTGCGGTTCGTCGCTCCGTGGTGATCGACGAAGACTGGGATGTCATGAGCTTTGCTACCCAGCTGCAGAACCTCGCCGGAGGCCGCGTGCGGTTCGAAACCATCCCGGTGACCTCCATCGATGGCGTGGGCGACTACGGCGAGTCTGTGGTCACCATTGATACCGCCCAGGTGCACAGTTTCTTCGACGAACTGCTCGGAAATGGCACCACCAGCACGGAGACGTCAACGGATGCTTCCAAGTCCAGCTCGCTTCATATCCTCAACGCCACCACTCAGGCAGGCCTCGCCTCCCAAGTAGCAGGGGCGATGAAGAATGCCGGATACAACATTGCCGAGGTCGGCAACGCTCCGACGGGCATGTACAACAACACCCAGGTCGTGGCTGCGGATCCTGAGTCCCCCGAGGCGGCCTCCTTGGCCAAAGAACTAGGTGGCGTGCCGGTCACGGCTTCTACGTCGCTCGATGCGTCGTCACTGGTCGTCGTTATTGGCGCGGACTACACCGGTCCGAAATCCGACGAACCGTTGGAGACCGAAACCTCGACCTCCCAAACCGTCGGTCAACCAGGCACAGATTTCGGGTCCGACGTAGAAGTGGCGCCGTCAATCGACGCAGGTGGCAACGGCCCACGCTGCGTGAACTAAGACTTCAGGCGACGGTCCCGAGGAAAACTCTCTACGCTGGGAGCCATGCAACTCCTCCGCACCATCTTGGACGCAGACCCCGCTGCCCCTCGCCTGACGTTTTATAACGAATCCACGGGTTCCCGCCTCGATTTCTCCGCCGTCACCTTGGATAACTGGGCTGCGAAGGTCGGCAACATGTTGTTGGAGGAGTTCGATCTGGAACCTGGGGCAAGTATCGCCATCGATCTGCCGCCCTGCTGGCAGGCTGCGGTCATTTCGCTCGGCGCATTGGCGGCGGGCGTGACCGTTCATTTCACCGACGCCCCCGCAGATGTCTTGTTTTGTGGCCTCGACCGAGAAAACTTCACGGACTACTCCGACGTCGCGGTTGTCACCGATGATCCTTTCGGCCGTGGTGTTGCGGAGATCGGCGCGGCGCTTCCTGACGGAACTGTCGACTTCGGCCCAACGGTTCGTTTCTACGGAGATCAGTTTTTCCCAGACACCCCCGCCCTCGCCGACTGTCTTCCCGAACACGCCCCGACTTTTTCTGCTGGGGAAAGGGTCCTGTCCACTGGTTGGGAGGACTGGGATAGCTTCGTCGCTGCCGCACTGGCTCCCCTGGCACACGGGGGTAGCGCTGTGATTGTTACCGGCCCTGTGTCCACTGAACGGTTAGAGAAAATTGCCACGACAGAGCGTGTAACCAAGCGCGGATAACACGTGCGCGCACTCCCACTTTCGTGGTAGCCGTTTCGAAGAAAGCACAATATTTTGCTGTAAAACATGTGGGAAACACTCCACTTAAGGCTACATTTGATTGTGATACTCCACCGAGAAAGGTTATAACCGCATGAATATCACTCGTCGCACCGCCGCGGTGCTTGCTGTTGCTGGTATCACTTCGGCACTGGTGACCGGCTGTTCTTCCGCTGATGACAAGGCCGGGTCCAACTCTGAGTCCAACACCGCTCGTGGCCCTATCACCTTCGCAATGGGCAAGAATGATACTGACAAGATCAAGCCTGTGATCGAAAAGTGGAATGCCGAGCACCCTGACGAAAAGGTTGAGCTGAAAGAGCTGGCTGGTGAAGCCGACGCACAGCGCGATACCTTGGTGCAGTCTCTGCAGGCAGGTAACTCTGACTACGACGTCATGGCTCTGGACGTCATCTGGACCGCAGACTTCGCAGCAAACCAGTGGCTCGCTCCACTGGAGGGCGACCTGAAGGTTGACACCTCTAAGCTGCTCGAGTCCACCGTCGAGTCCGCTACCTACAACAAGAAGCTGTACGCGGTGCCACAGAACACCAACGGCCAGTTGCTCTTCCGTAACACCGAACTCGCCCCAGAAGCACCAAAGACCTTCGACGATCTGAAGAAGGCCTGCGAACAGGTCAAGGAGCAGGACTGCCTGACCCTGCAGCTCAAGCAGTACGAAGGACTAACCGTGAACACCGTTGGCTTCATGGAAGGCTGGGGCGGCAAGGTCCTCAAGGACGACGGCAAGACCCCAGCAGTAGATTCCGCTGAGTCCAAGGCCGGTCTGCAGGCGCTTGTCGACGCCTACGCCGACGGCACCATCTCCAAGTCTTCCATCTCCGCCACCGAGGAAGAGACGAACCTGGCCTTCACCGAAGGCAAGACCGCGTTCGCTATCAACTGGCCTTACATGTTCTCCAACTCCCAGGAGTCTGAGGTGAACGGCAAGTTTGAGGTCCAGCCACTCGTCGGCAAGGACGGCGTGGGCGTATCCACCCTCGGCGGCTACAACAACGGCATCAACATCAACTCCAAGCACAAGGCAACCGCCCGTGACTTCATCGAGTTCGTGATCAACGAGGAAAACCAGAAGTCCTTCGCGGACAACTCCTTCCCACCAGTGCTGGCCTCCATCTACGATGACGCTGCCCTGGTAGAAAAGTACCCGTACCTGCCAGCACTGAAGCAGTCTCTGGAAAACGCATCTCCACGTCCGGTATCCCCGTTCTACCCTGCTATTTCCAAGGCCATCCAGGACAACTCCTATGCTGCACTGACGGCAGGTAAGAGCGTCGACGATGCTACCAAGGACATGAAGGCCGCTATCGAGAACGCCGCTAAGTAACCACTGGCTCCTGGAAGGACAACTCATATGAAGCACAAATCAGCGTATGCGCTGATTGCTCCGGCACTCACCGTGCTCGCGGTGGTGATCGGCTACCCGATTCTCCGCGCGATATGGCTTTCCTTCCAGGCAGACAAGCACCTTGACCCGGACACAGGTGTGTTCGTGCAAGGTGGCTTCGCTGGGCTGCAGCACTACATGTATTGGCTCACCCAGCGATGCATGACATCGTCCGGTGAGATTGGCACCTGTCCCCCAGGTGTCATCTCCACCGACTTTTGGCCGGCGGTGCGGATCACACTTTTCTTCGCAGTGGTCACAGTGTTGCTAGAAACCGTCCTGGGGACGTGGATGGCAATCGTGATGAACCGCGAGTTCAAGGGGCGTGGCCTGCTGCGCGCCGCTGTGCTGATTCCGTGGGCGATCCCGACCGCGGTGACGGCAAAGCTGTGGCAGTTTATTTTCGCTGATCACGGCATTGCTAATTCGCTGCTGGGCACCTCGGTCGGATGGACTACGGATCCGTGGGCGGCGCGGTTCGCCGTCATCATCGCGGATGTGTGGAAGACGACGCCGTTCATGGCGCTGTTGATTCTGGCTGGTCTGCAGATGATCTCAAAGGATGTGTACGAGGCAGCCAAGGTGGACGGCGCCAACGCATGGCAGATTTTCACCAAGATCACCCTGCCACTGATTAAACCGGCGCTGATGGTGGCGGTGCTGTTCCGTACCCTGGACGCCCTGCGCATGTACGACCTGCCAGTGATTTTGATTTCCTCGTCCTCCAACTCCCCTACCGCGACGATCTCGCAGTTGGTTGTGGAGGATATGCGCCAGGGTCACTTCAACTCGGCGTCGGCACTGTCGACCCTGATCTTCCTGCTCATTTTCTTCGTCGCCTTCGTGATGATCCGATTCCTCGGCGCTGATGTGTCGACCAAGGAGGGCAAGTAGCCGTGAAAACTGCACGTAACTACCTGGAAGTAGTCCTCATTTTGGTGTGGGGATTGGCGCCGTTTTATTGGATGGTGGTCACAGCGTTTCGCGATAAGCGCTACACCTTCGACACCACCCCATGGCCAACCCACGTCACGCTGAACAATTTCAAGGAAGCGCTCGCGACGGACAAGGGCAATGATTTCCTGGGCGCGATCGGTAATTCCTTGCTTGTCGGCTTTGTTACCACGCTGTTGGCAGTGGCAGTAGGTGTGTTTACTGCATATGCATTGGCCCGCCTGGAGTTTAAGGGCAAGGGGTTTGTCACGGGCATTGTGTTGGCGGCGTCTATGTTCCCGGGCATTGCGCTGGTGACTCCGTTGTTCCAGCTGTTCGGCAACTTGGAGTGGATCGGTACGTATCGCGCGCTGATCATTCCGAATATTTCCTTCGCCCTGCCGCTGACGATCTACACGTTGGTGAGTTTCTTCCGCCAGCTGCCGTGGGAGTTGGAGGAAGCGGCCCGCGTGGACGGTGCGACGCGCGGCCAGGCTTTCCGTCTGGTGCTGCTGCCTCTTGCAGCGCCGGCGCTCTTTACGACGGCCATCCTCGCGTTCATCGCCACGTGGAACGAATTCATGATCGCCCAACAGCTGTCTACCAATGCAACGGAGCCGGTAACGGTGGCTATTGCCCGTTTCTCGGGCCCGAACTCCTTCGAGTACCCTTATGCCTCAATCATGGCCGCTGGTGCGCTGGTGACCATCCCGCTGGTGATTATGGTGCTGATTTTCCAGCGCCGTATTGTTGCGGGCCTGACCGCTGGTGGCGTGAAGGCCTAAGCTGTACGTCATGAGCGACGACCGAAAGAACGACACCCGCGAGCAACTGCGCCATCAGGCACTCGTGGGTTTCTTGAGCTTTTTGGCCTTCATGTCAGTGATCCAGGCTGCGATCAACGTGGTGCAGCCCGAACCGCAAATGTGGCCGGCGGTGCTGGCGCTAGTGTTGGTGATTACTACCGTCGTTGTCTGGCGTCGTGGCCGGAAGTAGGTGGTGCTCCTGGATCGCTTCCAGGGAAGCGAGGGCGTCTTCTTCGGAAAGCACGCTCATGGCAAAGCCATTTTGGATGAGCACATAGTCCCCCACCTGCGCCTCGGGTACATACGCGGTACAGCATTGCCGGATCTGCCCCGCAACATCGATGGTGGCGGTAGGCATGAGGCCCAGCTCCAGGTGGGTGATCTTAGCCGGAATACCTAGACACATAGCTTCTATCCTAATCCTGTTCAGCGACGGTGATGCCCATCGCTCCTTCCGGTGCTTGGGTGATCGGCAGGCACGGGTCGGCTGTGCGGATGGACTGTTCCAGGGGCCGCTCCGCAATAAGGGACTCTTGCAACATTTGGGCCAGCCACCATTCGTTTTGTGCAGTGGGAGTGAGGATTTGGCACTCGGTCACCCGTCCTTGTTCATCCGCCACATAGCGGTGAACCAGCAAGCCGCGGGGCCCTTCGGCCAGGCCCACCCCAACACCTGCGCGCAGTCTGCCCTCTGCGCGGATGTCACCGGCGCACGTGGCAGGGTGAACCACGATCTGCTCAATCTCGTGAACGACGCGCAGCAGCATCGCTTTGAGAGCACTGTGCGGGCCGAGCCCCTGACCAAGTACATGCGCCTGGGCCACCGGCCCCACTCGGTAACGCCGACCGGCAAGCTCGGGCCGGGGCGCTGGCTGACCAGGATTGGTCTCCACCACAGCAGCGGCGAATTCCGCGGCGGTAAATCGCTGTCCTTCGCTGGTGGCAACGATGTCGCCGAGGGCCGCGAGATTCTCCCCGGATATCAGTGCCAGACTGATACCCGTGAAGGTGTCCTCCCAGTCGGGGTCTTCGGGAAGGGTGCCTATGGCGTCGATAAGCGCGGGCAGCGTGGCGCGCGTTTCTGCACAGAGCTGCGTGTCGGCGGGGGCGCGCACTCCTCCTGGCACGGCAACATCGGGGAAATGCCCGGCGCACCCCGCTGCGGACATCGCGAGTTTGCCGGCCTTCTTCAGCGACACCGCGAGGTCCCGGTGCGTAGCGAACAGCTTCGGCGCAACGGCATCCAAAATGGAGCCACAATTAAGCAGGTCACGGACGAGCCGGGCGGTCTCCGGCACGTCGGCACCGTACAACGCATCGAGCGCGCGAACACCAGCGAGGTGGTGTGTCACCGGGCAAATGCCGCACAGGCGCTTCACGACGTCCGGAACGGTGTCAACCGGTTTGCCCACCAGCATCGGGTCCAATCGTGGCAGGCCAGTGAGGTCAAACCGCGCGTCAACGATGGCACCCGAGTCATCCTTTTGGTACACCACGCGAGCTTCGAAAGGATCGACAAAGTGGTCGAGCTGTAATGTCGTTGTGCTCAAGAGCTCACTCCTAGCAATAATGGAACTTATGCATGAACTTGGTATTTTGACGGGCGTTGTCTCCACCGTAACCGAGGCTGCTGCGGGGCGTGAGATCCGGACCGTCGGTCTGCGAGTGGGGATGCGAAGCGGGGTGATCGAGGAGGCGCTACACTCCTCATGGCCCATCGCGATCGCCGGCACCGCCTGCGCCGATGCCACGCTGCAGATTGAGATGATTCCTGCGACCGTATATTGCCCAGCATGCGAAACGGAGCAACCGATTGACGAATTTTTCGCCCTCACCTGCCCCGTCTGTGGCACCCCGACCGCCGATTTACGGCACGGCCGGGAGTTTGAAGTCGCGTTCGTGGATGTGGAAACCTAACCGAGCCACTCCTGTACCTGGGCGCGCGCGGCCGCCACGGCCTCGGGGATCGCGGCCTTGACTTCGGGGGTCATCCCTACGTTCAGGTCGGTGTCCTGCACCACGATGCCCACCACACCAACGCGTTCCGGCTCCCTGCCGAGAAGTCGCGCAGCAGACAACAGATCCAGCAGCCCCACCTGGTGGGGAGACAACTTCGAGTTGAGCAGCCGAGGAATCTGATCCCCCACCAACGTCACCACTGATCCGGGGGCGCCAGGTCCAGCGAGGGCGTCCAGGATTAGCAGGTCCTGGGCGTCTTGAATCAGGGGCAGCAGTTCCATGCCAGAGGTGCCGCCGTCGATGTACTCGACGTCGTCGTCAACGGGGCTGCTTGGGGCTTGGTGCCGGGAGGGGACCCAGGCCAACTCGTCGTCGGACCCGCCCTGCAGACGACGCAGAATAGCCAGGCCCACTGCGTCGTCTGTCATGATCGGGTTGCCGATGCCGATGACGGTCACTTTCGCCACGGGCTAGACCTCACCGATCCGGTGTGCGTCGCGAGGCACAGTTCCCTTACGGACCCACACGCCACCGTTGATCATGGAGGACACGCCACCCAGGGTTTCCTGATTGTCCGCGCGCACGGCAAGGTACACGTGGATCACCACGAAGGCCCACAGGATGAACATCAGCGCCGCGTGAATCAGTCGTACGAACGGAATGCCCAACCAGTGCACTGGGTAGCTGAAAATTACCCAGATCCAGCTCGTCTGCTCATACAGCCCGAACAGCGCCAAGCCCGTCAGAAGCTGGACGATGCACAGGATGTAGATCGCGGTGTATGCGAGCTGCTGCAGCGGGTTGTGCGCCAGGTAAGTTGGGTGTTCCTTCTTCGCAAACACGTAATACAAGATGGTGTCCCACAGCCCATCGACGTCACGTTTGGAGTCGAATGGCCACAGGGAGCGCCAGCGAAGCTGCCGTTGCCGGGAAAACAGCCACAAACTCAGGCGCCACACGCCCATCGCTATCCAGGCGAAACCTGCGAGGAAGTGTGCGAAGCGGATGTACCCCATCAGGTAACCGACCTCACCAGGGTTGGTGGGCTGCCCGCCGAAGAACGGATCCATGATGTAATAGCCGGTCAGGCTCATCAGGATGATGAGGAACACGTTGGCCCAGTGCTGGAAGCGCAACGACTTAGACCACAGTTGCACGCGAACCCACTGGTTGTTGCCTTCGTGCCCGTGCTCTTCCGGCTTGTCAATGCCGAACGCAATGAAGCCTTCTACGTAGTACTGGGACTTTTGCCCCACCTCATCAACGTCCGCTACCGCGACCGTGAGGATGCGATGACCGAGGATGCGGGCAGCCTCAAAGTTGTCCACGAAGTCACGCTTCGCTGTGCGCTCCATCGAGGCTTTGTCGAGCACCGTGTTGGTGTCACCCCGCATGACCAGCTGCTTCCGGGCCCCCTTGTCGATGCTCGCCAGCGAATACTTGCTGTCCGGATTCACCGGAACATACTCGGTGGCTACCACCGTGCCGGCTTCACGCTGCAGTGCCTGTTCAACGGGGTCCGTGGTTCCCGAAGGGGCTGCTGCAGCGAACCGCAGAATCTCCTCCGGGGTGTACTTACCCGCAGAGTAGACCTGGGCGATGCGGATGTCTCGCTTTTTTGCTCCTACTGAGGCAGTCATGAGCTCATCACCTGGAACAATGGCTTGCCGTCTGGGTCCAGGACGTGGACGGCGCAAGCCATGCATGGGTCGAAGGAGTGGATCGTGCGCATTGGCTCCAGCGGCTGCTCAGGATCCACCAGTGGGTGCTTGCCGTCGCCGGAGAGAGCTTCTTCGTAAGGCCCGAGATCACCCTTCGGGTCACGGCCCGAAGCCAGCCACGTGGTGGGGACTACGGCCTGGTAGCGAGTGACTTTCTCGTCCTCGATGGTGACCCAGTGGCTCAGGCAGCCGCGGGCAACCTCGACGAAGGCGTAGCCGGAGCATTCCTTTGGCCAGGAGCTCGGCTCCCACTTGGTGGAGTCAAAGACATCGATGTCGCCATTGCTGATACCGTCAATGAATTCCGGCAGCAGCTGGTTAATCATCTGATCGGCGTTTGTTGCCGCTTCGATGGCGCGAGCCAGCGTGCGACCAGCGGTCGAGTTCATCTGCTCCAGCGAGATGCCCAGCTTGAACATGACGTCGTCAAGCAGCTGCTTGGTTTTCGGCTCGTTTTGCGCGTAAGCCAACAGCACGCGGGCGACTGGGCCCATTTGCATGGGGCGACCGTCGTAGCGAGGCGCCTTGGACCACGTGTACTTCGGATCGTCTGCGAGCCATTCGTACGGTGGCTTCGGTCCGGTGTAGTTCACGGTGGTCTCGCCCACCGATGGGTGCAGGCCGGCGTCGTCGCCTTCTTCGTAGGAGTACCAGGCAGAGGAGACGAACTCTTCGATCTTGGACTCGTCGAATGGGTGCACAGTGCGGAAATCGCCATCGAGGAAGATGCCTGGTTTGACGTTCTTGTTTGGCGTGGAGGCAGGGCGACCGTTCTTCACAGCGCCGGCATACACCGTGCCTTGCATGCCGACGGCCATCATGCTGTCAGAGGACTTTCCGATATCGAAGTAGTCCTTGTACACGCTCATGATGGCGAGGGCATCCGGGACGTAACACTCATTGACGAACTCGTCGATTTCCCGAACCCACTCGCGGATGTTGTTGAGGGAAACCTCGTTAACGGTTTCGGACTTATCCGGGTCGATCGAACAGGCCATGCCGCCGACCAGGAAGTTCGGGTGCGGGTTCTTACCACCAAAGACGGTGGAGATCCGGATGATGGAACGCTGGAACTCCAGGGCATCCAGGTAGTGCGACACCGCCATGAGGTTCGCCTCTGCGGGAAGCCGGTAGTCCGGGTGATCCCAGTAGCCGTTGGTGAAGATCGACAGCTGGCCCGAAGCCAGGACGTCCTGCAGGGTCTTCTTCACCTTGGCGAACTTGGCCTCAGTGTTCAGCTTCCATGTCGATCCAATGGATTTGGCAAACTCTACGGTCTTTGCCGGATCAGCCTCAGCAGCGGATACGACGTTCACCCAGTCCAGCGCGTGGAGGTGGTAGAAGTGCACCACGTGGTCGTGAATACCGTGGGAGCCGAGCACCAGCTGGCGAATCATCTGTCCTTGCTTTGGTGGCTGGGACCCAATGGCGTCCTCCACCGCGGCAACCGATGCGACGGAGTGAACGCCGGTGCAGACGCCGCAGATACGGCCAACGAAGGCCCATACGTCGCGCGGGTCGCGATCCTTCACGATGGTTTCGATGCCACGGAACTGGGTGGTTTCTGCCCAGGCCTTGTCGATCTTTCCACCGTTGCTCTCCAACTCGAGTCGCAGGTGGCCCTCAATACGGGTCAGCGGGTCAATGACAACGCGTTCAGTAGCCATTAGCTTTCCTTTCCTGCGACTGGGGCGTCGCCAAATGCAGCAAGAGTCTCGTTGTCCTTGGAGGAATCACGAACGGGGATGGACTTGAACAGGGTCAGGCCACCGTGGATAGCGGTACCGACGGCAGCAGCGCCGATAAGGCCCAGGCCGATCTTCTCCACTGGTTCCTCAATGCCAAAGCCCTTAACATGTGGCAGTTCTTTGTAGAACGGCGTGAACTTGTCAAAGAAGTCCTTCTCCGTGCAACCGATGCAGGGGTGTCCTGCGCCGATTGGCCAGCCAGACTTCAAGTTCCACTGCACGATGGGGCAGGGGCTGAAGGTGGATGGGCCCTTGCAGCCGACTTCGTAGAGGCACCAGCCATTCCGGGCGCCTTCGTCGTCGAAGGCGCGGACGAACTGGCCAGCGTCGAAGTGGGCACGGCGCGGGCAGGAATCGTGGATGCGCTGGTCGTAGGCGAACAGTGGTCGGCCTTCGGCGTCGACCTCTGGGGCTTCGCCGTGGGTAAGAATGTAGGTCAGTGACGCGGTGATCACTTCGCCGATTGGTGGGCACCCGGAGACGTTGATAACGGGCTTGTCCTTGATGATCTCGTCTACGCCTACAGCGCCGGTTGGGTTGGGCTTGGCTGCCTGGACGGAGCCGTAGACGGCGCATGCGCCGACGGCGAGCACGACAGTGGCGTTTTCGGCGGCTTCCTTCAGCACCTGTTCGACTGATTTACCACCGATGGTGCAATAGATTCCGTCGTCTTTCAGCGGTACGGAACCGTTGACCACCAGGATGTGTGGTTCCCGGTTGGTGTCCTCCAGGGCTTTCTCGGCGCCAGTGCCAGACGCTGCCATGACGAGGTCGTTGTAGTTAACGGAGAGCAGTTCGAGTACCAGCTGTTCCACCGTGGCACCGCCCGAGCGGATGGTGGATTCCATACAGCCGGTGCATTCCTGCAGCTGGAGCCATACGACGTTCGGCTTCTTCACTGCGCCCAGCTTGTTTGCAATTTCTTCTGCTGCAGCTTCTGGCATCTGCGCTAGTGGTGACCCCACTGCGAACACCCCTGCCAGTCCGCCACACATCTTGAGGAAGTCTCGACGCGGTACACCGCGGAGTTCCAGGTTCTCAGCGAGGGTTTCACCCTGCCAGTTCGTACCAAAATTCATTTGGTGAGCCCCATTTCTTTACTTAGCGACTCAAGGCATACTTAAACACCAATGCCTAAAGACATCTCTAGGGTGAACGGTATCAACTAACACCGGAAAAGTGCAGTGGATATGACCGGTGAATCAAACCAACATTGTTGAACATTTACTTTTGGGACACCCCGCCCCACCCACACTGGCACAGGAGCGAAAAACCCGAGATCCAAAACGTATTCGAAACCTATTGAAAACCAGCTTTGAACTGCATAAACCATCTCTTTGGCAATAATAAGGGGAGGCTTGCCTACCTGAACGTAGCGCGAGCCTCCCCTAAAAACGAAATCTTCGTCACACTTTTCAGTAGTGACGGGTTAGCCTCACCCTTTCGGGGCCAACACCCACTCGAACCACTCATCCAACCCCGCGCCCGTTTTCGCGGACACTTCAAACACTTCGACGCCTGGATTGACCTGTTCCAGGTTTGCTTTAAACAGATCCATGTCAAAGTCCAGGTATGGCATCAGGTCAACCTTGTTGATCACCACCGCCTGGACTGAGCGGAACATCACCGGGTATTTCAGCGGCTTGTCCTCCCCCTCGGTCACGGAGTAAACCATCGCCTTGCGATGCTCACCCACCTCGAACTCCGCAGGACACACCAGGTTACCGACGTTTTCGATCAGCACCAGATCCAGTTTGGACAGGTCGAGCCCCTGGAGCGCCTTCGCCACCATCGGGGCATCCAGGTGGCATTCGCCCCCGAAGCCGTTACCGGTATTCAGCAGGGAAATCTGGGCCCCGTACCCTTCCAGACGATCGGAGTCGATAGAGGTCTCGATATCTCCCTCAATGATTCCCACGCGCACCTTACCCTGCAGGTGAGCGAGGGTCTTTTGCAGCACTGATGTCTTGCCCGACCCCGGCGCGCTCATCAGGTTGATGCAGTGCACCCCGTGTTCGTCAAAGGCCTCACGATTGTGCGCCGCCCGGTGATCATTTTCTGCAAAGATGTCTTCCAGCACCGCGATGCGTTCCCGGCCGGTGTCGTATCCGGAGTGGTCGCCGTGTTCGTTGGTTGCTGGGTCGATGTCGTCGAGGTGCACGTGGCCACCGTGGTCGTGGTCGTGCGTGTGGTGCTCATGGTCGTGGTCGTGGCTGTGTACGGTGCCGTCGTCGTGGCGGTGGAAACGCCCCATGGTTTAGCTCCTTATTACTTCGATGTCGATAATGGTGAACTCGTTGCCACCGGTCACGGCAGCGGTTTCTCCACATATTGGGCAGGTAAAGTCGAGTTCTTGCGGCTCAGACACGTGGCCTGCGCTGCATGTGATCTGTAGTGGCACCCAGTGTATGTCGAGTTCGGCGTCGGCAAGCGGCGTGTCTTTGACGACGAAGCCCCAGGCATAGTCGAGAGTTTCCGGGACGACCTGCCGCAACGCACCGATACTGAGCCGTACCTGCAGCACCTTCGCGTCGCCGGCGGCGCGGGTAACAGCGCGGGCGAGTTGAGTGCTCAGTGCAACTTCATGCATGGCTTCCAGTCTAGGCTTAAAGATTATGAGTGTTCGGTGGCGGATCCACCTTTACGGAGTGGTTCAAGGCGTGGGGTTTCGCCCGCATGTGGCGCAGGTAGCAGGCCGCTTCCCCATCACTGGCCTGTGCGGTAACGACGACCGCAAAGTCTTCATCGAGGCGCAGGGCCAGGAGAAAGTGCTGGATGCGTTCCTTTCCGAGCTCCTCGCGACGCTCCCGCCGCTCGCGCACGTCGTTTCACGCTCTGTCACTGCCCTGCCGCTTGTCGACGAACAGTCCTTCCGAATCGTATCCTCCGAGCATATTGCGGGGGCTCGCACCCTGATCCCACCTGATGTTGCCACCTGCCCCGATTGTTTGGCGGATATGGCCGATCCGACAAACCGCAGGTACCGCTACCCGTTTACTACCTGCACCAACTGCGGGCCGCGGCTGACGATTATTGAGGATCTGCCCTACGATCGTCCCCTGACCACGATGAAGAAGTTCCCGATGTGCCCTTCCTGCGAGCGGGAATACACGGACATCACAGATCGTCGCTACCACGCGCAGCCGATCTCGTGCCCTGATTGCGGGCCAACGCTGTGGATCGAGGGGCTACCCTGCGATGACCCTATTACCAAAGCCCAGGAATTGCTGGGCGAAGGCGCGATTCTGGCGGTGAAAGGGCTCGGTGGCTTCCACCTGCTCTGCGACGCGCGGAACGAACACTCTGTGGCTAAGCTGCGCCGACGCAAGCAGCGCCCTGGTAAACCTTTCGCCGTCATGACCCCTTTCCCCGATATTGCGGAGCTTTCCCCTGAGCAGCAGGCCCTGCTGGAATCTCCCGCGCACCCCATCGTGATCGCACCGATGTCTGCCACATATGACCTCGCGCCCTCGGTAGCGCCGGGACTGAGCGACGTGGGCATCATGCTCCCCTACACGCCACTGCACACGTTGCTGGTGGATCGCCCGTTGGTCGCGACCTCTGGAAACCTCTCAGGTGAGCCATTGTGCTTCACCAACGACGATGCACTGTCTCGCCTAGACGCCTTTGCGGACTACTTCCTCCTGCATGACCGGGACATCCACGTGCCCGTGGAGGATTCGGTGTTTCTGGAGTCCATGCCGGTCCGACGCTCCCGCGGGTACGCTCCGCTCCCCTTCCCACTCCCAGGTTCCGGGACAGTGCTGGCTGTGGGGGGCGAACTGAAAAACACCTTCTGCCTGGCACACGAAAATGTGGCGCACATTTCGGCCCATATCGGGGACATGGGGTCGCTGGCCAGTCAGCAGGCTTTCGACCGCTCCGTGGCGCAGATGCTTACCATGCAGCGCTGCGAACCAACACTCGTTGTTTGCGATATGCACCCCAACTATGCCACCACGGCGTGGGCTGAGCGCTCCGGCTACGACATTCTCCCAGTTCAACACCACTACGCCCACGCGCTGTCGCTTCTTGCTTCACATGGGCGCTTCGAGGGCCCCTTCGCATGCCTGACCATCGACGGCACTGGTTACGGCACCGATGGCACGGTATGGGGTGGCGAGGTGCTGGTGTTGTCTCCAGATTTGCGTACCTTTGAACGTGCCTGGCATGTGCCCTGCTTCCCGATCGTTGGCGGCGACCGCGCGGTGCGCCAACCGTGGCGACTAGCCCTCGGCCTGGCCCACGCCTGGGATCTTCCGTTTAGTTATTCTCACGCTGAGGCTGCGCAGGTTTCTTTGCAGCTTTCACGCGGAGTTGGCCTCACGCAGACGTCCTCACTGGGCAGACTTTTCGATGCAGTCTCCGCCATACTCGGCGTCTGCGTAGAGCAGACCTATGAGGCCCAAGCGGCGATGGAGTTAGAGCGAGTAGCTGCCGGTTCGTTGCGATCCACAGCTGGGTCTTGGCGGGAATTGCTGCTGGAGGTATTGGACGCTTCGGTCCCTGTTCCAGACCGGGCCATGCGGTTCCATCACGGCTGTGCCGTTTTGTTGGCTCATTCACTCCACCAAACCGACATTCCAGTCGTGGGAGTTTCCGGCGGATGCGCATTAAACCGCCTGCTTATGAAGTTTTTGCGAGCAGAGTTGACTGACGTAGAAGTCCTCGAGCATGAATCAGCGCCTGCCAACGATGGTGGATTGTCCTTGGGGCAGGCGCTAGCGGGAAGACTCTGGATGAGTAAGTAAAATTCGACATCTTTCGCCCTGAAAGAGGCTTCTTCCGGGGAAAAATGTCGAATTTTACTTACGGTCTT
Organism: Corynebacterium sp. NPDC104732; assembly: GCF_055583565.1. Taxonomy (NCBI): domain Bacteria; kingdom Bacillati; phylum Actinomycetota; class Actinomycetes; order Mycobacteriales; family Corynebacteriaceae; genus Corynebacterium; species Corynebacterium sp. NPDC104732. The sequence continues at coordinate 24,533 of NZ_JBVJNS010000007.1, read as the reverse complement.
TAAGCCGGGACGCAGTCATCCCAGTGGTCTTCGTGCTTATGGTGCAGGTGGCCGTCGTGGATGTAGTCGATGTGGTCACCGTGCTGGACAGCTTCATGGCCACAACCTGGGCCGTGCTCGTGGTCGTGTCCCTCGTGTGCGTGGCAGCCCTCAGCTGGGACGCATTCGTCCCAGTGGCTGTCATGCTCATGGTGGAGGTGGCCGTCGTGAGCGTAGTCGATGTGGTCACCGTGCTGGATTGCGGTGTGGCCACAGTCGGTGCCGTGCTTGTGGTCGTGCTGTGCGTGAGTTACGCAAGACATGGTATTTTCCTCTCCTGGATGTTTTCATTTACAAGTCTATAATGAAAACGCCCTTAATGGAAGCGCTAATGAAAATACGCAGGTCAACTGGCTAGTTTTTAGCAAATCCTTGGTAGTGGGTCTCCCACCAACATGTCCACCATCCGGGTCCCGCCGAAGCCGGTAATCAATACAACGGAGGCTTCTGGAGTAGCTTCCACACGACCGATGACGCAGGCCTCCGGCGCACCCGCGGCCTGGAGCACGGCAACAGCTACCTCCGCTGAATCCGCAGAAACCACCGCGACGAAGGTGCCCTCGTTAGCCACGTACAGCGGATCGATTCCCAGCATGTCGCATGCACCTCGGGTCATGTCTCGTACTGGAATCTTGGTATCTTCCAACACAACAGCCAATCCCGTGGCCCGGGCCATCTCATTCATGGAGGTAGCCAGGCCACCTCGAGTAGCATCGCGCATCCAGCGCACCTCGGCTGCCCCACACAGGGCCTCAACCAGGCCATTTACTGCACGCGTATCGGATTCGATCGGGGCCTCAATGGCAAGATCGCCGCGAGCCATCATCACTGCCATGCCATGGTCAGCAATCGGGCCGGAGAGCACGATTCGGTCCCCTACCTGGACCTGATCAAATCCAGTGGTTCGACCTGGAGGTATCACACCAATACCGGCTGTGGTGATGTAGACCTTGTCGCCCGCTCCCTTCGGCACCACCTTCGTGTCGCCGGTTGCGATCACTACCCCAGCTTTGTCAGCAGCTTCCTTCATCGCAACCACAATGCGACGCAGTTCCGAGAACTCCAGCCCCTCCTCCAGAATGAAAGCTACCGATATCAGCTTCGGCACGGCCCCCGCCACGGCCAGGTCATTCACTGTGCCGTTGATCGCAAGCTCGCCGATGTTGCCCCCCGGGAATTCAATGGGATTGACCACGTAGGAGTCCGTCGACATCGCGATAGCGGACCCATGTTCTTTGATCAGCGAGGACGCGGTGACCACACTGGAATCACCCCCCTGCGCCAGGAGTTCGTTGCCGTAGGCGTCGAAAAAGACCTGCTCCACCAGGGCAGCGGAGCTCTTACCGCCCGCGCCATGAGCCAGGGTGACGCGATCTTCCAACAAGCGGAACGGTCGCGAGCGCACCTTGGAGATGTTGAGGTTGACGCGGTTCTCATCCTCATTGAGGCGGTTCTTCGGGTCCACGAATGCTCCTTCGCTAGTGATTTCATTCCATGGTAGCGCTGGTAAGCTTTAGTCATATTCGAAGGAGAACATATGTGTCTTGGTGTTCCAGCACAGATAGTGGACGTTCCGGAACCTGCGCGCGCGAAGGTATCGATCAGCGGCGTGACCCGCATGATCTCAACTGACCTCATGACTGAGCCCCTGACCACCGGCGATTGGGTGCTCGTCCACGTCGGATTCGCCCTCAGCAAGATCGACGAAGACGAAGCCCGACTCACGTTGCAGCAGATTAAGCAGCTCGGCGCGAACACATTCGAGGACGAACTCGACGCGTTTAAGGAGAGCTCGATATGAAGTTCGTCGACGAGTTCCGCGATCCCGAGGCAGCTAAAGCCCTACTGAAGCGCATCGAGCATGACGCCGCACTGCTCAAAGAGCCAATCTCCCTTATGGAAGTCTGTGGCGGCCACACCCACACCATTTACCGGTACGGCCTGGAAAATCTACTGCCAGAAAACGTCGAGCTCGTGCACGGCCCCGGCTGCCCCGTCTGCGTCATCCCTATGGGCAGGCTTGACGACGCCATTTGGCTCGCAAACCAGCCCAACGTCATTCTCACGACGTTTGGTGACATGATGCGCGTGCCTGGTTCGGATGAATCCCTCATGCAGGCCCGTGCGAAGGGCTGCGACGTCCGCTTTGTGTACTCACCTCTCGACGCCCTGAAGCTCGCTGAGGAGAACCCGGACAAAGAGGTCGTCTTTTTCGCCGTCGGTTTCGAGACCACTGCCCCGTCCACAGCAGCCACCTTGGAAGCTGCCCGAATCCGGGATATCTCTAACTTTTCTGTCTTCTCCAACCACGTCACCATCGAGCCACCGCTGCGTGCGATCGTCAACGGTGGCGAGACCAAGGTCGACGGGTTTATCGGCCCAGGTCACGTGTCTACGATCATCGGCACCCACGCCTTCGACTTCCTGGTGGAGGAGTTCGGAATGCCATGCGCTGTCGCTGGCTTCGAACCTCTCGACGTTTTGCAAGCCGTAGCTATGCTCGTCTCCCAGTTCGCTCACGACGAACCCAAGCGCGTGGACAACCAGTACGCCCGCGTCGTCCGCTCTTCCGGAAACCCGGCTGCCCTCGCACTGCTAGACCGTGTTTTTGTCCTACGGGACACCTTCGAATGGCGTGGCCTCGGCTGGCTCGACAACTCCGGCATGGGCATCGCCCCCGAGTACGCCAAGTGGGACGCGGAGGAGAAGTTCAACGTGCCTGGTCGCCGGGTTGAGGACCCGAAGGCCTGCGAATGCGGCTCCGTCCTCACCGGTCGCATCAAGCCATGGCAATGCAAAGTGTTCGGCACCGCCTGCACCCCGCAAACCCCGATCGGCACTTGCATGGTCTCCCCCGAAGGCGCCTGCGCGGCCTACTACAACTTCGGGCGGTTGGATCGGCAAGAGACGGCGCAGCTGGCGCAGTCGTAGAAACTCGAGAGGTAGATTGTGCGGAGATCTGCTGCCCCGCTAGCTAGCTTTCCGACGTGGCGTTACCCGCTGCTTGAGATAGTGCTTCTAGTGGTGGCAACAGTTGCCCATTTCCTTCCACTTGATCTCAGTCCGTGGGTTGGCCTCGGATTGTTGGGAGCTGTGGCCTCGCCGTTCTTCTCCCCCTTGCTGCAGCGATTCAGCATCCGTGCCATTTGGGTTGATGCGCTATTGGCCGTCGCATCAATAGTCGTCATCTACAAATACTCAATTCCGCTGCGCGGCGAACCAATTCTGAGCGTGACTGCGGTCCTTGGACTCGTCGCACCATACGGAGGAGTCGTTGCAGCGGTTTCTGCAGCTCTTCGACGTTTGGGCGCATTGCTTTGGTCTCGGGAGATTGTGACTGAAAGATCTGCCTGGCGATGGGTTTTGCTGGTATTCGCAATATTGTGCGTGCTCTGGTTTGCCATCGCGTTCCCGATCATTGGATTCGTCTTCCAGGAGGAAGGTCCCAACGCCATTCAACCCATCGGAATGGTCGTGCTCCTTTGTCCTGCGTTGGCATTCGCGTGGCGGCCTCGAGCCCGTCTGACTAAAACTAGTAGTGATAACGACAAGCCAGCACGGTAATTTCGTTCTCAAGCACTCGGTATACGAGACGATGTTCTTCAGTAATTCGCCGGGACCAGAATCCGGCAAATTCATGTTTCAGTGGTTCGGGCTTACCTATTCCCTCGTTGCCATTCCGGGCAATGTCCTTGATCAGAATATTGATCCGCTTCAACACTTTCCGGTCGTGCGCTTGCCACCACAGATAGTCTTCCCAGGCATTCTCATCCCAAGTGAGGAGCATGAACCTTAGTCCTCGATGAGCTCATGCTCTGTTACGTCCCCAGCTTTCACACACTCCAGCGCGTCGAAAAGCCGTCGAGCATTTGCCGGTGACCGCATCAGATAAGCGGTTTCCTGCAATGACGAATAATCATCTAGGGACATCATCACGACAGATTCGTGCCCGGCTCGCGTAATGGTGACAGGCTCACGATCATTGACAACGTCGTCCAAGACCCGCGCATAATTCGCACGCGACTCGGTGTAACTGATCGTTTTCATAGCGAATACCTCCTGTACAGATAACAGTACATTCTCACACGCTCGAAGTACACCTCAACTAAGTGGCGGAGACTACTTGTCACCTCCCACTTTGAGCCCATTACACGTTGGCAGACGGGGTGTTTCACGAAAATCGAAGCGTTTTCCTACTATGCAATCAACCCGTAACTGCGCCAAATTTTGAGCATCTTTGGACGATTCTTGTATTTGATGGCTAGCTCATCCATTTTGCGTAGCACTGTTGCCCGAGCTGCAAGATTGCCGGAGAAACAACTGATGATTTCCACGGCAGAGGCCGCCGCTTGTTTGTATGCACTATCGCCGGTTTGGACAGCAAGCCTTTCCGGTTCCCTCAGCATTAGCTCCAGTGCTCGTTCCGGGTCGCGGTCTACGAGGACAGATCGGGCGAAATCGAACACCCCGTGGGTGCTTACTTCGTCACTGTCGACCACTGATAGCCCTAGATCTGGATCATCAAACCGCAATGCAGCTTGCAGCTTCATCGCGTCGCTGCCGCGCACGTCCTCGGGAATGAGCGCAATAAGCTCCTTTGTCGCTCCGGGACCATGAATAACACGATCAAAGGTCGTGGTGCTGGGACTCTTCTGGAACTTCGCGATGCGGTAGTCCAACAACGCGCGGTCGCCCAGATATCCACGAATTCGGTTTTCAAAGAAATCCTCTTCGTCCCACAACAAGGACCGATCCCACTCCATCAGGAGCGCTTTGACCTCATCTTTTCGACCACGAGACTCATAGAACTCAATGAGATCCTTAACGGATCTCCGCTTTTTCAACAAGGCTTCGATGTGGGCATCGTCGCCACGTAAAAATGCGATGTCGAGCTTGATCGCCTCCATAAGGTAAGCCGGTGGATTTGCCTCAATCGCGGTTTCGAGAGAGTCGATCGCTGCGGCGTCGAGAAGCCCTGCATAGTCTCGCAACGTGGGGCCAAAGAACGGTGCCTCCAGCGTCTCTTTCGCAAGCCAGTCAGCGAGCTTTTGCGGCTTTTCGACGCCATCAGCGCACGCTCTCACGTGCATGTCATAACTCCGGCGGAGCTGATCTCCAAGCATGCCAGAGGAATCATCAGACTGCTGCAGGATAGTGTTCAGTCGCTTGATGGCACGCTCAATCTGAGGGCGGACCGCCACTCCTCGATGCTCATCAAGGTAGGCCTCGACCACATCAAGAGCGTCGCTCCAATGCAAGGCAAGGTCCATGGTTTTGCGATAATCCCAGGTGCCCGACCCCTTCCTGGAGGCAGCCGTAATGACAGATTTCACATGATCGCGAACCTGTTTGTCGTCGCCCGAGTTCTTGAGCGCCGTCAGCTCCAGGAACTCCTGCACTTCTGGGATCCCCCGCAGCTGATAAAGGAGCTGACGCAGTTCATCTGGGTTAGCTGATTCCAGAAGAATGTCAACCGGATCCGCCTCCGAGATGTCATCATCAAAGGAGACTTCCTTGGGAGCCAGCAACGAGAGCGCGAGAGCAACCGCGTGTTTGCACCACTGCGTACCAACCGGACAGCTGCACGTTGTGGCCACCCGATTTCCTTGCAAGGTCAGTGTCGTCCGATACGGCCACGTACCTTGTACCTCAGCCGTCACCTCAGATTCCGTGGCATGGAGGACCCGAATATCTGACCGAGAAATCTTTTTGCCTCGGCCAAAGGCGCCAGATCCTGCGGCGTCTTGGATCGACTCTTCTGTTAACACATCCAAGAGGGTGGTGGTCATTTCTTTAGCTTAGCGATAATCCACGCCACGCACTGCAAGTAAACCTCCCCCAAATGGCGGAGACCGAAGACTGCCTGCTTAGCCGATGTTTTTCATGCTTACGCTCAATAGCGTTAAAGACATGAACAACACATTCACAGCTCGAGACATCAAGGTCTCATTTAACGGACATGAGGTTGTCCACGGCGCAAACCTCACCGCAACTCCCGGCCGAATCACTGCCCTGCTCGGCCCCAATGGTGCAGGCAAATCTACCACGCTGCGTGCCACGCTCAGCCTGGTGAAGTCGACTGGCTCGAAAGAAATCCATGGCACCATCGGGCTCCTCCTTGACGACGGCGGTCTCGTCCCAAGCCTCACTGGACGCAAGCATCTCCAGGCGATGGCGCTGCTCTATGGCGTCGACATGCAGCGGGTGCAGGAAGTCCTGGAGCTCGTCGACATGGCGCACCGCTGCGACCGCCCCATCAAAACGTATTCGCTTGGTATGAAGCGACGAATCGCGCTGGCGGGAGCGCTACTGCAGGATCCGGACATCATCATCCTTGACGAGCCCTCCTCGGGCCTAGACCCAGATGGTATTCGCTGGTTCGGCCAGCTCATGCGTGTCGAAGCAGACCGTGGCAAGGCCGTCCTCTTGGCCACCCACCACCTGGCTGAAGCTGAGGCCATTGCCGACGACGTCGTCATCATCGCCCGCGGCCACACCACTTTCACCGGCGCAGTCGCCGACATCCCCGATCTCGAAGCCACCTACTTCGCCCACACCTCGAAAGGCTAGCCATGAAATCCGAACTTTACACCTTGCGCCACTTGCCAAACGTGCTGGTCGTCTCCATTCTCGCGGTCCTCATGGCCGGTGTCGGCGCCACCTTGCAATGGTCGCTGCCGTTCCTCCTCAAGATCGACCCGCCGCAGGCCGGTGACGGCCCCGCGGGCCAGCAGGTGCAGGCGCTTATCGACGCCTCCGACCCCTCCTTAGCTGGATTCCAAATGGCTGCCCTCGACATCACCGGATCCGGACAGTCCTCAGGCATCTCGATCTTCGTCATCGCCATTGTCGCGCTGGCAATCACTGCAGCTAGCTACGCCTTTTCCAGTGGAGCGGTGGTGTGGAAGGTGGTGGGCACTGGTAGTCGAGTGAAGTGGGCGCTGTCACTGACATCCGCAGTGCTGTGCTCCGTCCTGCTTGTGTGCGTCGGGGCGTGCATCTTCAATGCCTTGATTGCCCTGGTCGCAGCCCCCATGAACAATGCGTCCTTGGTTGCTCCAGCTGCGGATGTTGCAATCATGTGGCTGCGCGGCAGCTTGGCGGTCGTGCTGCTCGCTCTCGCGATCACCGGCGTGGTGCTGGCCGTACGCAAGGTTGGTCCTGCGATTGGCATTGTTGTCGCCGTGGTGATGGCTGGCGTGATCTTTGGAACCGTGGGCGCCATGGCCGGCTGGGATCCTTATGTGTACAGCTGGCTGCCGACTTCGGCCGTCACGATTGCCGGCGGCCAGGGCCTCACGCAAACGCTAAATCCATGGGTCGGCATCGGTGCACTCGCCGCGTGGGCGGCACTGAGCTTGGGCCTTGGACTTGCCCGTTTCACCCGCGCAAACCTCTAACATGGGTCCTATGACTCGCCCTTCCACTAGGGATATATCGCTGGCCGCCATTGTGCTGGGACTGGACCTCTTCGGATTCCTCATGTCACACACGCTGGCGCCAGTGACCTACAGTTTCGCAGCCTCTCCGGTGCAGTTTTGGCTCATCCTTGTAGCCATTGTCGCCAAAGCAGCGTTGTTGCTCTGGCGTCGCAGCTTCCCCATCCTCGCGTTGCTCGGCATCGCGGTGGTCGAACTCCTACTTCCCCTCTATTGTCTGGTCACCGGCGAGCAGAGCCTCGGTTACAACGGCATCGCCGCCTCAGTTGCTGCGTTTTCGCTAGCACTTCATACCCGATCGAAGACTCGCGATAGCGCAATTCTTGTGGTTTCGGGACTCGCAGTGGGCATCGCCCGAGCTGTCACCACCCCGGTCTTGGGCGACATGAACCCCACCCTATTTGCGCTGCTCACCGCACTCGGCTGGCTGCTTCCACTCGTCGTCATGTTTGCCATCGGGCTCGCCGTCCGCAACAGTCGCGAACTCACCGTGTCCCTCGCGCGCCAAGCTGAACTCGCCGAACGCAACGCCATCATCGAAGAACGCGCCCGCATCGCCCGCGAACTCCATGACACCACCGCCCACCACCTCTCCGCCATCGCCATCCAGGCTCAAGCAGCACGCGCGCTTATCGACGTCAATCCCACCGCATCCAAGGAACACCTCGATCACGTGACCTCATCCATCACGAAGGCACTGCAGGATGTCCGCGCTACAGTCGGCAAGCTCTCTGTCACCGATGCCGAGGTTTCCAGGGTGCCCCAACCTACGGATCTTCCTGCATTGATCTCAGAAGTTCGCGGGTTGGGACAAGACGTATCCTTTACAGACTCCTCCCATTTGTCCGGTGCCGAATTGGTAGCGGCCTATCGAATCACCCAGGAAGCGCTCACCAATGCACGCAAACATGCTGCTAGCGCTCCGGTGACCGTGACCTTGAGCGATAATGAACTGAGCATTTTGACGTCGGGTTCCTTTGAACGAGGCGAATCAGGGCGCGGCACCATCAGCATCCAGGAACGTGCGCACGCAGTTGGCGCCACCGCGTTCAACGGACCAACCGCCGACGGCTGGCTCGTGCGCATCACGTGGAGGAAGCCATGATTCGAGTTCTGTTGGTAGATGATCAGCCACTGATCAGGCAGGGGCTGAAAGCGATCTTCGAGGCAACCGGAGAAATCACCGTGGTGGCCGAAGCGGCTTCTGGGAATGAGGCCATTGCGAAGGCTCACGACGTCGACGTCGTGTGCATGGACATTCGCATGCCCGATGGGGACGGGATCTACGCCACCACGGAGATCAACAAACAGGAGAATCCGCCCGCGATCATCGTAATCACCACCTTTGACCTCGACGAATACGTCTTCGGCGCACTCGAGGTCGGCGCCTGTGGAGTCATGCTGAAGGACTCCCCGATGACCGACCTCATCGAGGGCGTCAAACGAGCTGCCTCAGGAGAAGGCATGGTGGACGCAGCAGTCACGAAACGAGTGATTGCGGAATTTGGGCGTCGAAAAGCGCGTGCCGTGGTGGACTCGGATCTTCTCACGGCACGCGAGCTTGATTGCGTGCGAGCTTTGGGGCGGGGCCTCACCAACATCGAGATAGGTCGGGAGTTGTACTTGGAACCTTCTACGGTAAAAACGCATCTCTCGTCCGCGATGGCGAAAGTCGGGGCCAGTTCGCGGGTGCAGCTGGTGATCTGGGCGTTTCGGGCGGGAGTGGTGAGTTAGGCAAAACGGTACTATTTTGGTACCATTACAGCATGGCTCTCAACTTGCGTCTTACCCCCGAACTCGACGAACAACTCGGCAAGATGTCCGAGCTTGAAAACAAGTCAAAACAGCAAATGCTCGTTAGTCTCATCGAGGAGCGCTGGCAAACGATGCAAGCTCGGAATGTAGCATCCACCATGCTCGACAGGATCTACTCCGAGCGCGCTGATCTTATGGAGCGACTCAGGAATGCCTAGATGACTCCGCAGAATATTCTGAATCTGGACAACATTCGCCCCTGGCTGGAAGAAAACGGTTTCGCGTCGCGAGACTGGGGACTTCTCGGATCAGCCTTGAAACGTCCTTGGATGACATTTGACGGAACCGAACTCTACCCAAGCATTTGGCTAAAAACCGCAGCACTCCTCGACAGCATCGAATCAAGCCATCCACTGATTGACGGAAACAAACGGCTGGGTGCACTACTCGGAATCATGATGCTTCAGCTTCACGGCATCGATGATCACATGTCTGACGATGACTATTGGTTTGAATTAGTTTGTGCCATCGCCACCAATCATCCTGATATTGAAAGTATCGCTTCTAATCTGGAAACAAGATTTTCTGAGTTGGGTTAGGCAGCCGGACTCTTGCGTTGTTTTCGTCAATCTGCTTTGCCGAATCCGGAGTCCTTGACTCTCCGCCACACGATCCGCGCCAAAGAGTGCGGCAGCGCAAATGCTTCGCGGATCCACATCTTCGGTGCCTTCGATAGCGGCGTCCGGGCGGTCACCACATCAACAGTCAGGCCGTGATGCCACGCCCACATCTTGGTGCGCCAGGCGTGGAAATCGCTGGTCACGACGGTCCAGCGGGGATAACCTTTCAACATCGTGAAGGCCTGTTCCAGGTTTTCGTTGGTGGAGCGGGCCTGGTTCTCCACGGTGATCACGTCCGAGGGGACGCCATGGGAGATCAGCCAGTCACGCATCGCCTCGGCCTCCCCCTGGTGGCCGGAGACGACAACGTGATCGGAAATATAGGGCAAGGCGGCGGTGAGCCGCCGCTGTAGAGTGCTGCCGGGACGGCCGTCGATAAGCCTGCTGCCCAAAATCAGCACCGGCGCCAATCTAGCCCTCCATCAGTCGCTGGCGCAGGGCCTCATCCTTGGCGAGGACCTCGTCGCGCATGTTCGCCTGGTACTTCACCATCTTGTCGAGCAGCTCCGGTGAACCAGCGGAGAGGATCCGCGCGGCCAGCAGACCTGCGTTCTTCGCGCCGCCGATGGAGACGGTCGCGACGGGCACGCCGCCCGGCATCTGCACGATGGACAACAGCGAGTCCATCCCGTCGAGCTCCTTCAGAGCGCGCGGAATGCCGATGACCGGCAGCGGAGTCGCAGCAGCAACCATGCCCGGCAAGTGAGCCGCCCCACCAGCACACGCAATGATGCACTTCAGGCCACGGGTGTGCGCCTCCTTGGCGTAAGCGAGCATGCGTTCCGGGGTGCGGTGCGCACTCACGACGCCCACCTCAAACGGAATGTCGAACTGCGCGAGCACCTCGGCGGCCGGTTCGACGGTCGGCCAGTCCGAATCCGAGCCCATGATAAGTCCAACGAGTGGTTGCATTACTGATCCTTCCATTCCGCGTGCACCAAGAAGTGCGCGGCGAGCTCACCTTTGGTTTTCAGTTCTTCGACGTCACCATTGCCAGTGAAGTTCACATGTCCGATCTTACGGCCGGGGCGGTGTCCTTTGCCGTAGAAATGGATTTTCGCGTCCGGGAAGCGAGTCCACACCTCACGCATGCGCTCCGGCATCGGCATCTCCGGATCCTCAGGCGCGCCGAGGACGTTGGCCATGACGGACCACTCTTGGAGAGTGTCCGTGGAGCCCAGCGGCATGTCCAGCACGGCGCGAACGTGCTGCTCAAACTGGTCGGTCACGCAGCCGTTCTGGGTCCAGTGGCCAGTATTGTGCGGGCGCATGGCCAGCTCGTTCACGAAGATCCCTTCCGGGGTCTCGAAGAGCTCAACGGCCAGGTTGCCCGTCACTCCGAGCACTTCGGCGGTCTTGATGGCAGTTTCTTCTGCCTGTTTCTTCAGCTCCGACTTGAGGCCCGGGGCCGGCGCAATCGCGAACCAGCAGATGCCGTCCTTCTGGATTGACTCCACCACCGGCCAGGCCTTGACTTCGCCGGATGGGCGACGGGAAACCATGGCGGAGAGCTCGCGGACCAGGTTAACCTTCTCCTCTGCCATGAGCGGGGTGCCGTTAGCCAGCAGTTCAGCGACAAGTTCCTTGAGCTCTTCGAGGGACGCTGGGAACCACACGCCCTTGCCGTCGTAACCGCCACGGCGCGCCTTGAGGCAAACTCGTCCTTCGACCTCAGTCCAGAACTGCTCGGCATCTTCGACGGATTCAATGGCCGCGAACGGAGGCACCGGAGCGCCGAGTTCCTTCAGGCGCGTGCGCATGACCAGCTTGTCCTGCGCGTTGATCAGTGCCTCCGGGCGGGGCTGCACGTTGATCCCCTCGGCGATGAGGGTTTCCAAGTGCTCGTTCGGCACGTGCTCATGATCAAAGGTTACGGCGGTAGCTCCTGCCGTGACCGCCCGCAGATCAGCCAGGTTGGTGTAGTCGCCCAGCACAACATCGGCGGCAACCTGGGCGGCAGACGCCTCGAGCGAGCTCGCGAGCACCCGGACGGATTGCCCAAGCTCAATCGCCGCGGTCTGCATCATGCGTGCCAATTGCCCATCGCCAATCACACACAGAATTGGCATGTCTGGTGCGTGCGCTGCCGGATTATCGATGTTGTGAGTCACGGCTAATAACTATAGCGCTTCGCCGTTCCTGCCGATAACCTTGGGTTTTATGGGGTTTAGTAAACAAGACTTTCCTGAGACGTGGGCAAAGATGTGCGCGGGGTCGAACATCGAACTGGGCGAATACGTGCAGCTTAACGACGACCTGTTGCTCTATCCGGATGCGGTAGTGACAACGGATTTCCAACCATCGTGGACGCTACAAGTACCGATGGTGTTCGATTTGGAGCGCATGGCTGCTTCCTATCAGCTCCCCTGTGGCCGGATCGACCTCTCTACCGACAGCGAGTGCCTGTGGATGCTCGTTTCAATGATTACCATCGGTGTCAGCACTCGGGCCTTCGCCTGGGACAGCCACTTCAACCTGACCCATGAGGAAACACCCCGGCTATTTGCCTACATTGATGAAATTCCGTGGGGAGTCACCATCAGTGCGCGCAATTCAGACGCAGCGAAGCTGGAAACCAAACCGTCATCCGATTTCGGCTGGAGCATGTGAGCTGATCAAGCTACCACCGACGTCCCACTAGCTTCGTGACGTTTCTTCACTGACGATGTATTCAATTTCTTAACCATTCTTCCATTGCGGAAATCGTTGTTGTCTCCGACATGTGAAGGGACTAGTAGTCCTCCCAGGCAAATTTTCTCATCGTCTGGCTAAGGTTCTTCGATACTGGGTCGTTTACGGCACTGCGATGACTGGACACTCAAGTAACGACGAAAGAGGACTACGCCGTCGATACTGCTTCTGACTTGCATTGAAGATATTTCTCCACCTCGAGGAATTGCTCCCCTAGAACCCAGCAAGATGGAAACTGCCACGTCTTTAGTGCATGGGATTGAGTTCAAACGGTTTTGTTGAAGTGAAGTGTTGTAGCGTTTCTCCTACCCCCGTTTTGAAATCTTTTCAAGATAGCATGACAACCATCACTTTAGCATTTTAGAATCATCTAACGACATTCTTTAATAGCTTGTCGTATTTTCATTATGCCGCTGCCCATCTCTTGAAGGACAAGCAATGACACACTACCTAAAAAAAACTCGGGGCAACGCTAGCCGTTCTCGCTACCGTTTGTTTCACTCCGATCCCCGCAGGCGCCCAGGATGCCAGAGTGCAGCCTGCCGAGGAGATGATGCCTACCGAACTCCTAACTGACGAAAACATCACGGATAAGATTTTGCAGTTGCGTGCCCCTGGCGAGCGCCAAATTTACGATGTCGACACCAGCGACTGGGATTTCAATGAACCGGGCATGAACAAAAACAACATCGACAATCACTACTACGAACAGACGCTCCCCGACGACCTAGGTGAGCCACAACCAGTAGTCATCCCAGGCAAGATGCGCTCAGACCGCATCGAACTCCCCGAGGGAATCACTAAAGAAGAAGCCGACGAAGCCGAAATACAAGAAGCACACGAACGTGGCGTCTCTTTAGAACGAGCCCAGCCTCTCACACAACCACTCACAGCAAGCAACTGCCGCACCTACTGGCCTACTACCTACCAAGTCTGTGGCGCCATCCGAGAGAAATACGAAGCACTCGCCACCACCTGGGTCGGGCAAAACCCCATCAGCTTCCTCGGACTACCCCGATCAAATGAACTGACCAACCCGGATGGGGTCGGCAAACGCACCGAATTCGATAACGGGTTCATTTATTGGCACCCGAGTACCGGTGCTTGGTCGGTCACCACCCACAACTCCATCGTTTGGGCCCGCAATGGATGGGAACTTGGACGTCTCGGATATCCCACATCAGATGAGATCGGCACCGGAGACAACGTCGGACGGAAACAATCCTTCCAACGAGGGCGAATCTACGGTTCCCTCTCTGGCGTGGTCTCAATCGAAGGAAAGATCCTGGAGAAGTGGATCGAGACTGGAGAGGAACGAGGACCATTAGGCTACCCGGCTACCGATGAAGAAGGAACCCCGGATGGCATCGGACGCTTTAACCGCTTCGCCCTCGGCATGATCTACTGGCACCCCACATACGGAGCACACCCCGTACTTGGGGCTATTCTCCTAAAATGGTCAGCTGCCGGCTTTGAGCGAAGTAGCTTCGGGTACCCTATCGAAGATCCCGTCCCGACCAATCAACTAGCCACGATTCAAAAGTTTGAGAGGGACACAATTCGAATTCTGATGTCTCCTGTACCTGAGCTTGCATATCTAATGAACATTCCATCTCGTAAAGTTGATGAATTCTACGATCAGTACGTGCAGCTTCTCAATGACAAAGGGGTAGACGTTACTAGCGGATTCCAAAGCGCTTACGAACACGCAAGGTATTCGGCAGAGGAGGTCCAGAAGGAAATCAACTCTATTTCATCGGAATCTTCACCCCAAAGCGCCGTTACAGCTCAAAGCATATTCGCAAACGGCACCATTAACTCCGGGGAATCGAGCCATTGTGACGATCAATTCAAGCGCCTACCAGGCAACGAAAGAACCAATCGTGGTGATCTGTTCTACTCAGGCGGTACAACCATGGTCAAAGGAACAAATGTAAATCACGGCCACACAGGAATTTTCGTAACTTTACACGGGAACGCTGATCCAAAGCGAATTGACACCGTAGAGGCAGTAAATCCAGAAAAGGGAGTTGTCCGAGTTTCAGGTTCTCATAGAAACCGCATCTGCAATCCTCGCTACTTTTCCGTAAAAACTAACCATGAGACCCGATTGAAGGCCGCGTCTTTCGCCGAGTCAAAAATCAATTCAGCGTACGATGCACGACCTGAAAGCTTTCTGATTAGTCGCTATGTAACAAAAGACTCTACCGCTTTCAACTGCGCTTCTCTCGTGTGGGCGGCATATATGCATGCTTCACAAGGATCTGTCGATATCGGAGATAACAAGTACTTTCCAAAATCAGGGAATCGCTTTTCAGTATTCCCAATCGACATCGCAAACTCCGTCAACACTCGAGAGTTCCAGTAGATGTTACGATCCAGAATCCTCTACACAGCACTTAACATATGCGTTCTTGTCGGACTAACCGGGTGCAGCACGACATCCTCCACTCAGTCCGAGTCAGACTTCAACGATTCCAACATTACTTATTTTGCACTCATGCGGCAGAATTCTGATCTTTTTGATTCAAAAACTTCGACAAGGGTGCGACTGATTGATTCATCAGGAAACAGTCAAGTGGTCAATGAATTCGGCCCGATCTACGGCAATCAATCAGTTCGATTTCAAGATGGCTTCCTAACCGCATCTAGTTCAGAGTTAGTGACTGTAAACAACCATGGTGAAATTTTAGACCAAAAGGAAATTCCTACACAGTCATTCCTTTTGGATATCAAAAGCTCCAAGAGTCATAATAATGCTGCAGTTGTTTTCCACGAGGGCTCAGGACCACTGGGGGCCGGGCAGGCGATTTTCTTCCAAAGCGGATCAACGCTAACCAGGGCATCATCACAATACTTCACATTGGCCTTGACTGTATGCAACAACGACAGACTGTTTTGGGTGGATCAAAATAAAGAGCACGTGTACGCGAAGTCCTTACAGCCAGACGGTTCAACTCAGGAATTTGAACTTCCAATTAAACCCTTTGAAATAGTCGACGGAATCTTTAATTGCGACGGAGAGAGTTTGCGCCTGTTTCGCCAAGTCGAAAATGGCACTGAAGTTCTAATATTTTCTGACCCATTTACGAATCCTAAATTGAACCAAACAGTACAAAAGGAAAAGCTGTTGCCATTAGAAGTGGCTCGCGGATCTAAGATAGTGGACGACTCACTATTTACGATTGGCACTGACGGATCATACCAGTTTGTTAGCTCCACCCCCGATACCCCAACAAGAAATGGAACATTCGCCATTGAGGACGGAGTTGTCATTTCTGCGACGGTAGACGATTCTCTAATAATCATCGACTACATTACCCCAAGCGATGGCAATACAAATCTGGCGACTTTCCATCTAGAAGATCCCACCTCACCATTACATAAAGTCAAGATTCGAAATTCTGCTTTCAAGCAAAAGGGAGAAATCCAGCGCGATTTCAATGGTGCTCGAGCTATCGGATCAGCATTTTATCTAAGGAAATAGTTTCAGCACCTAAAGCTACCACCGACGCCCCACTAGCTGATTAATTTCCGTTGCCAGCTTTTTCGCGCGGGGCACATCACGGAAAACCAGGGGCTGGGTCATCCCCGTTACGTCCACGCAAAGCGCGCCTTTCTTTTTGTAGGCGCCTTGCACATAGGCGAGCGGGATGGAATCTTCCCGAGCCCCAAACGAGGGTGCGCGTACGATTAACCGCTCGTCGGTAAGCGCGAAGCGTTGCCTGCGTGAGCGCAGCACCGGCAGAAGAAGACGCCACAGCATCAAAAGAGCCCACAGGACAACAATGCCGTTGTGTAGGTCAGGAATGCCTTGGGCGTCTGCCCACCCGATCGCAATCCAGCACACCGTGGTGAGGAAAAGTGACTCAATCACCGGGAATGTCAAAGAGGACAGAGGCGCGGTGAGGTCGTAGCGAAGCGTCTCCCCCATTACTGCAACCTCAAATGAACAACATCACCGGCGGCGATCGAATGAACCTCGCCATCCTCGGAGCGGACTTGGATGAGGCCGTCGTCGGCGACGCCGACGCACTCACCGAGCAGCTGCTTGTCACCAGGTAGATGCACGCGCACCTGCTGCCCGATGGAACTACATACTTTGCGATAGTCGTCCATGAGGGACGGATCGTCGTTCATCCATTGCGTCAATCTCGTCTTTAGCGCCAGCAACACGTCGCCCACCAGCTGCGTTCGATCAACCTCGGGACCCACCATTTCCAGGGAAATCGCATGCGGAACCGGCAACTCATCCTCAGTAAGAGACACATTGAGGCCAAGGCCTATGACAATCGCGGGGGACGGCTGGAACTGCGCCACTTCCGCCAGGATCCCGCAGACCTTGCGCCCCTCGATCAGGACATCATTCGGCCATTTCAGGGTCACATTGTATGAAGCGGACAGGACGTCGATAAGTGCGAGCCCGGTAATCAGCGGCATCGTTCCCAGACGGTCGACAGCCTCCGCCGGCGGCCGGATAAGGAGCGAGAGCGTGCACTGAGACATCGGCGGCGCAGTCCACACACGACCATGACGGCCACGGCCGGCGCTCTGAAAATCCGTGACCGCCGCAGTCCATTCCGGGGCCCCCTCAAGCGCTGCTTTCACCAGGTCAGCGTTAGTGGAACCCGTTTCAGCTGAGTAGTCGATGCGGGGTAGCGGCAGTGCGCGCAGTTTTTCCGCGTCCAAAGGCGTTCTCATAACGACACAGTGTAGTAGGTTGCTGGGGTCTGTGTTTCGCCGATGTTAAATTGACGATGATCCCTCGATACCACCGATTTTCATTACCGTGACCTGCAATCATCGTCAATCCAGTATCAGCACAGGCGGAAATACCGCGATAATTCTTGAAAGGTTCACCCCTATCCCACTAGACAGTGGAGCCTTTCACTCAGAAACCTTGTAGGCACACCCAGGCTCAGTGTTTCGCCGATGTTGGATTGACGATGATCCCTCGATACCACCGATTTTCATTACCGTGACCTGCAATCATCGTCAATCCAGTATCAGCACAGGCGGAAAACCCCAAAAACCCCCGACACCCCCCAAAAAACCACCGAAAACCACTCAAGAACCACCGCGACACGCTGGGAAAAATGTGACGCAGATTTCTTTTGCGCCCTGAACTGGGAAAATGTGAGCATTCCCTCAAATTTTTTGCTTTCTTACTAGAAACTAATCACTCAAACCTCTAAACTTTCCAAACATGACAATTTCCTCACCTTTGCCGAAGCTGCAGGAGCCTACGAGCACTGCCCACGCCAGCACTGCAGAAAAGATCGCAGATCTGCAGGCTCGCCGTGATGAAGCACTGTCCATTTCCAAGGAGCGCGAAGGGCGCCTTACTGCCCGCGAGCGCCTAGATTTCCTCCTCGACGAGGATTCCTTTGTAGAAACCGATATGCTTGCCCGCCACCGCACCCATGACTTTGGCATGTACGCCAAGCGGCCGGTCACTGACGGCATTGTTACCGGTTGGGGCACGATCGATGGCCGTGAGGTGTGCGTCTTTTCCCAGGATGGCACCGTGATGGGTGGCGCATTGGGTGAGGTTTATGGCGAGAAAATGATCAAGATCATGGAGCTTGCTGTCACCACCGGCCGCCCACTCATCGGTTTGTACGAGGGCGCCGGCGCCCGTATTCAGGATGGTGCGGTTTCACTCGACCAGATCGCGCGCACGTTCTACCACAATGTCAATGCCTCGGGCGTGGTCCCGCAGATCTCCGTCATCATGGGCGCGTGTGCTGGTGGCAACGCGTATTCCCCAGCTCTGACAGACTTCGTGGTCATGGTGGACAAGCAGTCGAAGATGTTTGTTACCGGCCCGGATGTGATTAAGACGGTGACTGGTGAAGTCATTACCCAGGAAGAGCTGGGTGGCGCTTCGACCCACATGGCTACCGCCGGTAACTGCCACTACGTTGCCCAGACTGATGAAGAGGCATTGGAATGGGTGCAGGACTTGCTGTACTACTTGCCAAGTAACAATCGTGACTACGCACCGACCGAACCGGTGGCTCCGTTTGAGCAGTCCGCCGATGACCTGCTGCTGGACAGCATCATCCCGGACTCCCCCACCGTTCCTTATGACGTCCGCGATGTGATCGCTATCTTGACCGATGACTCCGACTATTTCGAAATCCAGGCCGACCGCGCGGAAAATGTGGTTATCGCTTTCGGTCGTATCGATGGTCAGTCCGTCGGTTTCGTTGCCAATCAGCCGATGCACTTCGCTGGCTGCTTGGATATCGACTCTTCTGAGAAGGCTGCGCGTTTCGTCCGTACCTGCGATGCCTTTAATATTCCGATCGTCATGTTGGTGGATGTTCCAGGCTTCCTGCCGGGGGCTGGCCAGGAATACGGCGGCATCCTGCGTCGTGGTGCGAAGCTGCTGTACGCTTACGGCGAGGCAACGGTTCCGAAGATCACCGTGACGATGCGCAAGGCCTACGGTGGCGCTTACTGCGTGATGGGATCTAAGGGCCTAGGCGCCGATGTGAATCTCGCGTGGCCTACCGCCCAGATTGCCGTGATGGGTGCCGCTGGCGCCGTCGGCTTTATCTACCGCAAGGATATTAAGGACGCCCACAAGAAGGGCCTCGACGTGGAGCAACTCGTCCGTTCCTTCGAGCGCGAGTACGAGGAGCACATGCTCACCCCGTACGCCGCCGCTGAGCGCGGGCTTATCGACGCCGTGATCCTCCCATCCGAGACCCGGGAGCAGATCTCGCGCAGCCTGCGCCTGCTACGCAACAAGAATGTCTCCCGTCCGGCACGCAAGCATGGAAATATTCCGCTGTAATGCTAATTGAAGCCGTTTCAATTAGCATGTAACATCTATCATGTTCCCAACTGAGGAACTATCCCCTTCCCCCAAGAGAGTGCAGTAGCACCTGTGGATACACACATCCACCCAAGAACAAGGAGAGACAATGAAAAAAACCAGTTTGCTAGCTTGCGCTGCGATCATGGTTCTCACACCAACCACCGCGAGTGCTGACACATATGATGGCACGCAATTGGGTCAGCAAATCGTCCTAACCCGCGATGCCAACGGCACGCCAACATCCGGCATGATCACCTTCGATGTCGACACAGAGTTTCCCATGCAACCGCTTGCTACCGAAAACGTTGGAGGCGGGACATGGACCTATGGCACGCATTTCACCAGCGAAGGCAAGAAAGTCTGCCGATCTACCTATTTACACCAAACCAAGACACACACTGCGACTGCAATCATGGACGAGGTGGTTGATCGTAAGACTGCTCGACCTGGCACTCCTGCCGCTGCGGAGGTAGTGGGAGGTATCTTCTCCGGCACGTGCAACGCTTACTGGTCAACTCAGTAACCTATATTGCGTCGGGTCAACACACTTCAAAGTGTGTTGACCCGACGCAAATCTAATTCGCCATGCACAAGAACAATCTGAAATTTATCACTGCAGGCATATCACTTGCCGTACTCTCTTCTATCTCAGGGCTAACAGGATGGACTGCGCTAGTAACTTCCGCGGGATTCCCCTGGCCTTGGCTATGGATCGGCTTTGCGGTGCCTTACCTCTTGAGATCCCATTCAAGGTGCTTTCTCGTGGCTTACGGCTCCGCCTCCACCGGCCTGTTTCTTGCTTTCGAAACAGGAATAGATGTCTTGCTTGATACCGGTGCGTCTTTAGAACCTGGAGTGGAAGCGATCTACTGGTTTTTCATAGGATGCGCTTCCGGCGCAATAACTACCTCACTGGGCATTCTGAGCACTTCCCAGAGCCGTTGGCGTTACGTAGGGATACTTATTTTTGGAGTGATTGTTTCTGCCTCGTTCAAATGGGCAATTCGCTGGCCGTTCAGTCTGAACCCCGAAGTCATTTTTTGGCTATCGCTGTGGGCGCTGTTGAACTTCTGCTTACTCACTTGGGCCGCAATCAGTAGGCCGCAATCCAAAGTACCCCGCACGCAAGCATGGAAATAACCCGCTGTAAAAGGCCATGGTCTGCTTGCGGATCTTTGCAAAGTTCACCGCGTTGTGTAGCAATATGATGATCACATCGCAGCGACACAGTTCGTGATCTGCCCCGCTTTTACCCCTAAAAGCGGGGCTAATCACCACGGATTTCACGATTTGAACCAATTCAAGTGCCCACTCGGTAACAAAATCGGGGATAGCCCCCTAGACTAATTCCCATGACTGCCGCAATGAACACTGGCGCTGAGACGCCTGATCTGACGACCACCGCTGGCAAGCTGGCCGACCTGCGTGCCCGCATTGCCGAGACCCAAGCCCCAATGGGTGAAGCTTCCATCGAGAAGGTTCACGCCGCTGGCAAGAAGACCGCTCGTGAGCGCATCGAGTACCTGTTTGACGAAGGCTCCTTCGTCGAGGTTGACGCCTTGGCTCGCCACCGTTCCAAGAACTTCGGCCTGGACGCTAAGCGCCCAGTGACCGACGGTGTTGTGACCGGCTACGGCACCATCGACGGCCGCAAGGTTTGTGTCTTTTCTCAGGACGGCTCCGTGTTCGGTGGCGCACTGGGTGAGGTGTACGGCGAAAAGATCGTGAAGATCATGGATCTTGCCGTCAAGACCGGTGTTCCACTGATCGGCATTAACGAAGGCGCTGGCGCTCGTATCCAGGAGGGCGTCGTTTCCCTGGGCGCTTACGCCAAGATCTTCTACCGTAACGTTCAGGCTTCCGGCGTAATCCCACAGATCTCCCTGATCATGGGCGCTTGCGCTGGTGGCCACGTTTACTCCCCAGCTATCACCGACTTCATCGTCATGGTGGACAAGACCTCCAAGATGTTCATCACCGGCCCGGATGTGATCAAGACCGTCACCGGCGAAGACATCACTCAGGAAGAGCTCGGTGGCGCACACACCCACATGTCCACCTCCGGTACCTCCCACTACACCGGCGCTGATGACGCCGATGCACTGGACTGGGTTCGCGAGCTGGTCTCTTACCTGCCATCCAACAACCGTGCGGAAGCTCCTCGCATGGAGGCAGACATCATGGTGGGCTCCATCCAGGAGAACATCAATGACACCGACCTTGAGCTGGACACCATCATCCCAGACTCCCCGAACCTTCCTTACGACATGAAGGACGTCATCACCCGCATCGTGGACGATGGCGAGTTCCTGGAGATCCAGGAGTCCTACGCAGAGAACATCATCATCGGCTTCGGTCGTGTTGAGGGACGCTCCGTGGGTATCGTCGCTAACCAGCCAATGCAGTTCGCAGGCTGCCTCGACATCAAGGCTTCCGAAAAGGCTGCCCGTTTCGTCCGCACCTGTGACGCTTTCAACGTCCCAATCATCGAGTTCGTGGACGTCCCAGGCTTCCTGCCAGGCACCAACCAGGAGTACGACGGCATCATCCGCCGTGGCGCGAAGCTGCTCTACGCATACTCCGAGGCAACCGTTCCAAAGATCACCGTCATTACCCGTAAGTCCTACGGTGGCGCTTACTGTGTGATGGGTTCCAAGGACATGGGTGCAGACATTGTTCTCGCATGGCCTACCGCTCAGATCGCCGTCATGGGCGCTTCCGGCGCCGTCGGCTTCATCTACCGCAAGGAGCTCAAGGCAGCTGCTGCCGAGGGCAAGGACGTTGCGGCCGTCATGAAGGAATACGAGAAGGACTACGAAGAGACCCTCGTGAACCCATACATGGCAGCAGAGCGTGGCTACGTCGACGCTGTTATTCCTCCATCCGAGACCCGTGGCCAGATCATCGAAGGCCTGCGTCTGCTCGAGCGCAAGGTTGTCAACGTTCCTGCCAAGAAGCACGGCAACATTCCACTGTAAGGAACTAACTCCATGGAAGAAACCAAGAAGCCATTTTTGACCGTCACGAAGGGCAACCCAGACGACACCCAGGTGGCCGCGCTGACCGCGCTCTTCGCAGGTCTGAGCGCTGCTGGTGTACCAGAAGAGACCCCTGTTCGCAACAACTGGGGCAATGTCTCTGAGCGGCTGCAGCGCCCAATGACGTACAACCCGAATGCGTTCCACAACGTAACGTACTTCTAGGTTGACATTCCTCCGAAAGCCTCGTGGCCAACAAGGTCGCGGGGCTTTTCCAATGCAAAAAGAGTTAGCGGAGCCTGGATCGTCCCTTTCGTTCATAGCCTGGCAGATGCCTCAAATCAGCACCCGATTTCTTTTACACTTATCCCCATGCGTATCGTCTTAGCCTCCGGCTCCCCATCACGTAAGCAAATCCTAGAACAAGCAGGCATTAGGCCCCATATTCACCCTGCTGATGTAGATGAGGACGCGCTCATCGCGCGGTACGGATCGGAGCCTATGGTCGTCGAGAAGCTTGCGCAGGCCAAAGCCGAGGCCGTCGCAGCGCACTACCCCGGCGACGTCGTTATCGGCTGTGACTCCATGCTCCTGCTCGACGGCGAGCTACAAGGAAAACCGCACACGGTGGACAACACCATCGCGCGGTGGCAGCAGCAGCGCGGCAAACGCGCTGAGCTGATCACGGGACACCACATCATCGGCCCGGAGCGTACCTACACCGGTACGTCCCGCACCACCGTGTATTTCGGTACCCCCACCGATGCAGATATTGCGGCCTACGCCCGCTCCGGGGAACCCCTCAAGTGTGCCGGCGCTTTCACGCTAGAGGCGATGGGAGGCTGGTTCATTGACCGCATCGACGGCGACCCTTCCAGCGTCATCGGACTGTCGCTGCCGCTGGTCCGCCAGGCCCTGTACGATTTCGGTATTAACGTCTCAGAATTGTGGTGAAAAATGACTAACAAACGTCTCCTAGCAGCACCCATGGTGAGCACAGCGCTGCTGACTGCGTGCAGTGCCGAGCAAGACCCGCAAGCGCCCTCTGGCACCTGTGTATATAAGGATTCGCGGAAGGCAGCCAAGGATGTGAAGAAGCCAAGTGAGCAACCGCCACACGGCACCGTCAACCTGACCCTGACCACGAATCACGGCGATATCGACCTCGCACTCAATGCGGACCAAGCGCCCTGCACTGTCGGCGCTATCACCTCGCTGGCCAAGCAGGGCTACTACGACAACACCGTCTGCCACCGCCTCACCACTCAGGGCATCTACGTGCTCCAATGCGGTGATCCTAGTGCCACTGGCTCCGGCGGCCCCGGGTTCGTCTTCCCTGACGAATACCCAGTAGGTTCAGGGGAAAGCCCCACCTACAAGGCAGGCACCATCGCTATGGCGAATGCAGGCCCGAACACCAATGGCTCCCAGTTTTTCCTCAACTACGAGGACTCGCCCCTGCCCCCGAATTACACGTTGTTCGGTGAAATGACACCCGAATCTATTGAAGTCGTACGTGCCATTGCAGCGACGGGAACCGCAACTGGCGGTGCCGACGGCGCCCCGAAGAACGAAGTTTCAATTACGAAAGCGACGGTGAAATAAATGCAGCTCACTCCCCCACCAGTGCACGTTCCAGCCTTCAACTCCACTGACCCCTATCAGTGCCCGGGCAACCCGGAAGCCTGGGCCCTCATGGCAGAGCAAGCCACCGATCCGCTGGTCAAATATGCTTTCGCCCGCACCGGCTACCACCGCGGCCTGGATCTGCTGCGCGCAAATGGTTGGAAGGGGTACGGTCCAGTCCCGGCCTCCCACGCCCCTAATCTCGGTGTTCTTAAGGCGATTGCACAGTTGGCTCTCGCGGCTCGCGCGATTGGCGAGGACAGCGAATACGACCGCTGCCGTGCGCTCTTGTCAGACTGCGACAACTCGGTTGTGGGACCTCTACTCGGGTAAGCCAGACCACAGCGAGTAAGTTGCTTTATATGGATATCAAACCAACCCCCTCAATCCGGGAGTTAACAGGCTCTTCCGGTTTCAGAGTGCGTAGCTGACCATGGGGTGGGGTTCGGGGTGGCACAACATATAGGGGTCCTGGCCGGTACAAGATGAGAGTTGC
>NZ_JBVJNS010000006.1:0-150760 GCF_055583565.1 Corynebacterium sp. NPDC104732 | reverse complement strand
GGGATTCCGAAACCTCAACCACTACATCTTGCGGTGCCTGATCCACTCCGGACAACTACAGGACAAGATCAACGCACTCTAAAACCGGAAGAGCCCATTACTACGAAATCGGCGCCATCTTCTCAGACTTAGCATCGTCGCTTTCTACTCCGGCCGTTTAGTCGAACAAGCTCCCCAGCATTTTTCCGGACGTGGTTCCGGCGTCTGTGGCGAGCTTGTTCCATTTCTCCCCTTCGGATGGCTGGATGACCACGATGCCGTGACCGCCAAAGGCGAGTTGGAAAGCTTCACCAGTTCCGCCGTGGATCATGGAGCGCAGGCCCCCGGAGAAGTCGGTTTTCACCTGCATGTTCACGCCACCTGTCCATAGGACTGCCGCTTGGGGGTCGGCGAAGGTGGGGGCTTCGGAGACGTTCAAGGCCATGGGTTCGCCTTCGGTGGTGATGGCCACGAAGCCGGTGCCATGCAAGGAAACGTTGAACAGGCCTCCGGTCATCACTGCGCCTCCCTTTACTCGGTGGACGTCCCAATTAATGGTGGAGGAAAACGCGAGGACGTTATTTCCGTTGACGGACACTGTGTCATTGTCCAAGGAGAAGATTTGTACTTCCTGTGCCAGATCAGCGAGGAACACCTGACCGGTACCGGAGATCTCCATCATTTCCACGCCTTCACCAGTGACGTGTTTTTTAAACATTTTTCCGAGGGTGCCAGAGCCCTTGTTTTGAAAGCGAACATCGCCTTGATAGGCGACCATCGATCCGACTTTGGCTTGAATGGGGCCTTGGGACAGGTTGAGCTTGAGCAGCTTCCGGTTCTGCTGCACGAATTGGTCAGTGGATTGGTTTTCTTCGAATTTTTGAAACAGTTCGCCGTAGATTGCCATGTTTTCTCCCATCGCTGATAATAGCCAAGTGTAGAGAAAACCTACTGTTGTGTCCTCTTTCTTATCAGCGCTGGGAGCAGCTGGGTTGCGGCCAACGACGCTACCACGAGAGCGCCTCCGACCCATTGCAAGGAGCTCAGACGTTCGTGTACGAAAACGACAGCGATGAGGGTGGCGCACAAAGGGGTGATAGGAGCGAGGAGAGCCACCCGCACGGCGTCGAGCAGTGCCAGGGCGCTGAACCAGATGATGTAGGCGATGAGTGCGCCGAAGATCGACAGATACGCATAGCCAGCGATGTTTACCCAGGTGAGGCGCTCAGGCAACCCTTCCCAGGCAAGAAACGGCACGAGGAATAACCCACCGAGGGTGAGCTGCCAGCTGGTCACGGCGATTTCTGGTACGTCATCGGGGCGTCCCCAGCGTTTCGCAAGCACGGTACCTGCTCCGATGCAGGCACTTGCTCCCAAGCCAGCAACAACCCCAAGAGGTGAGAGTGCGACGGGCCCGGTGAGGGTCAGTCCTGCGACACCAAGGACGGCGATAAGTCCCGCCCCGATCTGGATCCTGGTGACGCGAACTCCCAACAAAAACGGAGCAAGAATCATGACCACCAATGGTGAGGTGTTGGTGAGCACGGCGGCGACGCCGTTGGGGAGTTGGTAGGCGGCGAGAAACAGCAGCCCAAAGAACCCTGTGAAGTTCGCTAGTGCGAGGATCGAGGATTTCCACCACCACTGCCCTTTGGGGAGTGTCCGTACGATCAGCAGCAGCACTAAACCGGCGGGCAGTGCGCGCAGGATTGAGGCGAGTATCGGGCGGTCTGGGGGAAGAAATTGCGCGGTGACCACGTAGGTTGTGGACCAAATCACTGGCACTACCGACGCCTTGAGAAACTCCATCAATTCACCTTCGCCGTTTGGGTTAACAGGTCTCCCCTACGCTAAAGTGAAAAACACTTCGATGTCAAACAGTTTGGATTTTGGGAGCCAGCCATGGCAATTAACGTGGAGAAACTCTTAGCTCAGTGGCACAGTACTCGGCCGGAGATAGACGCCTCGCCCATGCGACTTACTGCATACACAGCGCAGTTCGCACATCACGCACGCCAGCTTATCGACGCCAACCTGGCCCATCATGGCCTCCACCAATGGCAGTTCGATGTCCTGGCCACCCTCCGGCGCGCAAATACCCCACTGACCGCTAAAGAGCTCGCTGAGCAGGTACTCATTTCTGCGTCTGCGCTGACTAACCGGTTGGATAAGTTGACGGCCGAAGGTCTCATTTCCCGTTCGGTCAACCCGAGCAGTCGGCGAGAAAGCCTCATCGAGCTCACCGAAAAAGGCCGCCAGCTCATCGACGCCATCCTCCCCAGCCATCTCAGCACCTGCCGCATCATCGCCGAGCGACTTTCGTCCGAAGAAGCCGATCAACTATGCGGTCTCCTTAAAAAGGCACTTGGCGAGTAGGCTACAAAAGCATGACAGCTCCTCGCCCACCGTTCACCGCCCCCGATATCTCTATTCGCGCTAGTGACGGACCACTTGACGTCGTCAAGCTTGGCGTGCGCGACTACGAAGAGATGTGGCACACTCAAGCGGACATCGCGGAACAGCGGGCCGCCGACACCGTGCCCGATCAACTGCTCATGCTGGAACACCCCAGCGTCTACACCGCCGGCAAGCGCACTCAGCCAGAGGACCGCCCAATCAACGGGCTACCAGTGATCGATGTGGACCGCGGTGGCCGAATCACCTGGCATGGCCCAGGCCAGCTCGTATGCTATCCCATTGTGAAGCTACGCGACCCCGTTGACGTGGTGGATTACGTCAGGCGCGTTGAGGAAGCCCTAATCCAGGTGGTGCGCCAGCTCGGCGTGCACAACGCTGGGCGTATCGACGGCCGATCTGGGGTGTGGGTCCCCGCCTCCAACGGGCGTGCGGACCGAAAAATCGCCGCCATTGGCATCCGTATCACCAGGGGCGTCGCCATGCACGGCCTCGCACTGAACTGCAACAACACGCTGGAGTACTACCACCACATCGTCCCTTGCGGCATCAGCGACGCCGGGGTCACCACCCTCAGTGAGGAGCTCGGCCGGGACGTCACCGTCGCAGAGTGCATCGACCCCCTCGCCACCGCGCTTACCGACGCCTTGAACGGCAAACTCACCGTCGCTGACCATACTTTTGGTAACGCACCCGACCCATGCAAGGGGTTAGGCAGCCGAAAGGTGTAGGGTGGCCTACGTGACTGTTGCACCCGATGGAAGAAAGATGCTCCGCGTCGAGGCTCGCAATGCTGAGACTCCGATCGAGAGCAAGCCACGCTGGATCCGCACCTCCGTCAAAACCGGGCCGGAATACCAGGACATGAAGCAGCGCGTCTCGGGCGCTTCCTTGCACACCGTGTGCCAGGAAGCTGGCTGCCCGAACATCCACGAATGTTGGGAGTCCCGTGAGGCCACGTTCCTCATCGGCGGCGACCAGTGCACGAGGCGCTGCGATTTCTGCCAGATCCATACCGGCAAACCGGACCCACTGGACCGCGACGAACCACGCCGCGTGGCAGAATCCGTGAAGGAAATGGGACTCAACTACGCCACCATCACCGGCGTTACCCGCGATGACCTTCCCGACCAAGGCGCCTGGCTCTACGCCGAGGTGGTGCGCCAAATTCATGCACTGAACCCACACACCGGTGTGGAAAACCTCGTGCCAGACTTCTCCGGCAAGCCTGACCTGCTGCAGGAAGTTTTCGAGGCCCGCCCAGAAGTCTTCGCACACAACGTGGAAACCGTTCCCCGCATCTTCAAGCGCATCCGCCCAGCGTTCCGCTACGAGCGCTCCCTCGACGTGATCCGCCAAGCCCGTGACTTCGGTCTGGTCACCAAATCCAACCTGATCCTCGGCATGGGTGAAACTGTCGACGAGGTCCGGGAAGCACTCCGCGAGCTTCACGACGCAGGCTGCGACATCATCACCATCACCCAATACCTGCGCCCAGGTATCAAGTTCCACCCCATCGACCGCTGGGTCCGCCCAGAGGAATTCGTGGAGCACTCCCAATACGCCAAGGAGCTCGGCTTCTCCGGCGTCATGTCTGGACCGTTGGTTCGCTCCTCCTACCGCGCAGGTCGGCTGTACGCCCAGACCATCAAGGCCCGAGGCGAGCAGCTCCCGGAGAACCTCAAGCACCTAGAAGAAACCTCCGAAGGATCCACCGCCCAGGAAGCACAGTCCTTGCTGGACAAGTACGGCGCTTCAGAGGAAACCCCAGTAGCGACCAGGTAGCGCGCGGAATTTAGCAACCAAGTAGCGCGCGGAATTTAGCGTACGGATGGGACGAATCATGCGCGAAAAATCCCATCGGTACGCTAGATTTCGGCCCGCCCTCACTCCCCATTCACCAGGTACTGCGCGGTCCCGTGCGGATCGGCGAGAAACTCTCGGTAGGCCTGTACGAGTTCACACTCATCGTAGGGAACAAACCCCAGGCCGTTTTCCGTGATCTCCAGAATCTGTGCGCCCGGGATCCCCAGCAGAATCGGCGAATGTGTCGCGATGATGAATTGAGCTCCTTGATCTGCGAGCTTTTCAATCTTCCCTGCTAGTTCGACGCTGGTGTCAAAGCTCAACCCGGATTCCGGTTCATCCATCAGAAACAACCCGTTGCCGTGGAAGCGGTGGCGCACCAGCTCCATCGTCGCCTCACCATGGGAGTTGGGGTGCATGAAGGGTTGCCGGCCGTCGTTGATCTTGTCAAGGTAGGTGTACGCGCGGTACATAGATTCCGCACGCACAAAGTACCCATCACGCGGGTTCCTAGGCCGCGTCACCGTCAGATATCTATGCAGCTCAGATACCGCGTCGACGCCGGAGAAGTTCATGTTTCGGGAGCCGCCTTCTGGGTTGAAACCGAGTGAGACGACGATCGCTTCCAGCAACGTCGACTTCCCGGAACCGTTTTCGCCCACGATGAAGGTGATGGGCGTCGTTAAGCGCAGTGCCCCATGCTCGCGCAACGCCGTGACCACCGGGAGGTCATCAACGTAGGTGCCCGAGGTGAACGCCGGAACGGAAACGCTGGAAACAAACATCATACCCCCAGGTAGCTGGCGTAATTGCGGTAGAGCGGGTGATCATCGAAGGTCATCCGCTGAAAGCCCGCGGGCGTGATGTGGATGATGTCTGCGCCCGGAATCCCCAGGATGATGGGCGAGTGCGTCGCGATGATGAACTGCCCACCACCCGCAGCAATGCGGTGAATGTAGCCGAGCAACGCCATCTGGTGGATGGGGCTCAGCCCCGCCTCGGGCTCGTCCAGAATGTACAGCCACTTGTGGAAGAAGTTGTCCTCCACCACGTCCATGATGGACTCGCCGTGGGAACGAATCCGCGACTGGGGAGAGACATTGTAGTGCGTTTCCGCGCGCAGGAAATAGCCTCCCAGGATGGTTTCCGAACCGACCACCACTAAGCCTTTATGCAGCTCAGAAGTGGTCCATTCGGTGGTCAGGAACTCGAACTGGCGACCGCCCTCCGCATTGAAACCCAGCTTGCAGGCCAGAGCCTCGATGAGGGTGGATTTACCCGAGCCGTTATCGCCGGTAAAGATCGTCACTGGGCTGCGCAGCCACAGCCGCTGCTTAGCCAGGCACCTGGTGACGGGCAAGCCACAGGCATACCCGCGCACCGGCGCAGTCCTGGCAGCAATGCGATCGACAAACATAAAACCAGTCTAGGTGCCCTTGACGTTCAGCACCTGGCGCAGCTTGTGGCGGACCCTCACCAGCGAAGCTGCATCGACGATCACCTGATCAATGTCCTTGTAGGCATCCGGGATCTCGTCAATGAACTCCTCACCTGGACGGTGCACGATGTCACCCATCCGCGCCTCAAGGTCGGCTGCGGTGAAGGCGGCACGCGCCGCGGTACGCGACAGCACCCGGCCCGCACCGTGTGGCGCAGAGCGCAGCGCCTCCGGGTTCCCTAGGCCCTCGACCACGTACGATGCCGTGCCCATCGAACCGGGAATCAGTGCGGACACGCCTTCGTCCGCCCGGATCGCGCCCTTACGGGTCAGCCAGACACGCTTGCCGTAGTGTTCCTCCTGCACGGTGTAGTTGTGGTGGCAGTTGATCCGTTCGACTTCCTCAAAGTCGCCGGCGAACTCCCGGAGCGCGAACGCGAACCGGTCCATCATCTCCTCGCGGTTGAGGTACGCGAAGCGCTGCGCCCAGTTCAGATCCCGCAGGTAAGAGTCGAACTCTGGGGTTCCCTCGCTCAGGTAGGCCAGGTTCGGATCAACCACGGTTCGACGCCGAGTTCGCATGTCTGCCTTCGCAGCCCGAATGTGCTTCTGCGCGATTTTGTTGCCCACGCCCCGGGACCCGGAGTGCAGGAACATCCACACCCGATCCTGCTCATCAAGGCACAGCTCGATGAAGTGGTTACCGCCACCCAGGGATCCGAGCTGCACCTTCCACTTCGGTGAGTGCTCCAGGTTCACCCCACCCACGGCCGCGAGATCCTCCAGCTCACGCACCCGATTCTTCGTGGCGGTGAAGCGGACCTTCGAATTGTAGTTGCCTGGGGAGAGCGGGATGATGGCCTCCAGGGCGTCGCGAAGCTGCGTCAGGTCGCCCTTCAGGTCGTCCTTCACCAGCGACGTCCGCACGCCAATCATGCCGCAGCCAATATCCACGCCGACCGCCGCCGGGATCACCGCACCGATCGTGCCGAACACCGTACCGATACTGGAGCCCATGCCCACGTGCGCATCAGGCATCAGCGCCACGTGCGGATAAATGAACGGCAGCTCGGCGGTGATCTGTGCCTGCCGCAGCGCCTCATCCTCCACGATCGAAGCAAAGTTGATCACTTTGCACATCAGGATTCCTTCCAAAATAGGTCAGCACACGCTTATCGACGCCACAAGCCGCCACCCTAGAAACCCAAAAAGTGCCGCCTGCAACATCGACAGGCGGCACTGAGAATGAAAAATTCGTAGACTACATGCACCTGTCAGGTCGCGTAAATTCGCGCTGCAGGTGTAGCTTCAAGGTAACGATGTAACTCACGTCGTCCCTTTCCTTCCATGAATAGTCCGCTTGTTGACGCTAGCGGGTTTCTAGACCTTGCGCAAGGGCGCATTTTCGCGGGGCGGTCTGTCTGCTTTTAGGCGCACCCGTCCGCGAGCACGAACCAAAACTTAACCTACGTGTGTCCGCAATATAGAAATTCGGGCTCCTTGGCCTAAAGTAGGTGTCATGGCAGATCCAAAGAAGGCTGAACTGAAGGCCGCCGAGAAGGAAGCGAAGGCCGCTAAGCGAGCCCAACGTAAGCAGAACTACGCCCAGATGTGGCAGGCGTTCCAGATGCAGCGCAAGAACGATAAGGCTCTTGTGCCGCTTATGCTGCTGTCGATCCTTGGCTTGGGCTTGGTGTTCTTCGGCATCGGTTTGCTCTTCAAGGCGCAGTGGTTCATGCTGCCGATCGGCTTGGCGCTCGGGTTCATGCTCGCGATGTTTGTGTTTACACGTCGAGTGGAAAATTCCGTGTATGACCAGGCCAAGGACCAGCCGGGTGCTGCTGGTTGGGCGCTGGAGAATCTGAAGTCCGGCGTGGGCATGGTGTGGCGCGCCAAGACTGCTGTGGCTGCCAATACCCACATGGACGCCGTGCACCGTGTTATCGGCAATCCAGGCATTGTCCTGGTGGGCGAAGGCGAAATGCACCGCGTGAAGCCGATGATGGCGCAGGCTAAACGACGCCTCAACCGAGTATCCGGTGGCGTTCCTATCTATGAGATGTACGCTGGTGAAGGAGAGGGGCAAGTTCCGCTGCGTAACCTGCAGAAGGAACTGATGAAGCTTCCACGTAATTACAAGAAGGACGAAGTGTACGCCCTGGCCCAGCGCATTGAAGCCATGGATAGTGTGGGCAATGCGTCCGGCCAGCCCGGTTTGCCCAAGGGACCACTCCCGAAGGGAGCTAAGGTCTCTGGTATGAACCGACGTGCCCGCCGTCAGGCTGAACGAGGAAAATAAAAAAGTGCAGTTCTTTGTTGAGAACCAGCTACTAGCCCTAGTCGTCATCATGGCGCTAGGGCTTTTGCTTGGTCGGATCCAGATCGGATCCTTCAAATTAGGCGTCGCCGCCGTGCTCTTTGTGGGACTCGGGTTCGCCACCATCGAACCCGCAGTGACGCTGCCGCCGATGGTATACATCATCGGGCTCGCTCTCTTCGTCTACACGATCGGCCTGGAAGCGGGCCCAGACTTCTTCCATTCGCTCCGCACCACGGGCCTGAAATACAACCTGTTTGCCGTGGTCATCATTGTTGCAACCACGGCTCTGGCTTATGGCGTCGTGAAGCTTGGCGGGCTTAACGCGGCGACCGGCACGGGCATGTTCACCGGCGCGCTGACCAACACCCCAGCGATGGCGGCGGCGAAGGAATCCCTGCCCCTGCTGTTCCAAGGGTCTGAGCTGGCTGCGATGTCGGACCTGCCGGTGGTGGCGTATTCGCTGGCGTACCCGCTGGGTGTGCTGGTGGGCATCATCGTGATCGGCGTGCTGGGCAAGCTGTTCCGGGTTGATCACGATGCCGAGGCGGTAGCGGCCGGCGTGGCGATGCAGGAGCTGATCACGCAGCGGATTCGGGTGGATAAACCCGGACTGCCAGCGATCACGAACATTCCCTACATTCTGGAGCTGGAAGTGATCGTCTCCCGCCGCGAACGTGATGGCGACCTGCACGTTCCCGACCTGGGAGATCGCGCCCGCGTTGGCGACATCCTCAGCGTAGTGGGCACCCCGGAGGAGATCGAGCGTGCCATCGAGGCAATTGGCACCCCGCTACCAGGCGAACCGACGCACGACGACGGCCTCGACTACCGACGCATCTTCGTCTCCAACCCGGATGTCGTGGGCATCCCTTTAAGCAAACTCCGCCCCAAGATGTCCGACATGCTCATCACCCGCATCCGCCGCGGCGATGACGACATGGTCGCCACCCCAGACATGACGCTCCTGCTCGGTGACCGCGTCCGAGTAGTCACCTCCGCCGCAAAGATGGATCGCGCCACCAAATTCTTCGGTGACTCCTACAAACTTGTCTCAGACATTAACCTGATCCCGCTGCTCATCGGCCTGACGATCGGCGTACTCGTGGGCATGATCGCCGTACCACTCCCCGGCGGAATGACCCTGAAACTCGGCAACGCAGGTGGCCCACTGCTGGTCGCATTGATCCTCGGCGCACTCGGCCGCACCGGCCCGTTCGTCTGGCAAACACCCTACTCCGCTCTAAAAATCCTGCAGACCCTGGGACTCACGCTATTCCTCGCCGGTATTGGCACCACCGCGGGCGCAGGCTTTTCGACGGCGTTGTCTGATCCGACATCGCTGACCATCATCGGATTGGGCGCAATCCTCACCCTGTTCATGTGCCTCTTCACCCTCGTTGTGGGGCACCTCGTGCTCCGGCTGCCGTTCGGCATCGTGACGGGTATTTTCTCCGGTGTGCAAACGCACCCAGCGATCCTGGGATACTCGAGCGACCAAGCCCGCAACGAACTCCCAGCGATCGGCTACACCACGGTCTACCCGCTAGCCATGGTGCTCAAAATCATCATGGCGCAAGTTTTGCTTTTCGCTTTAGTGTAGGAGCGCCGGATTTAGCGTACGGATGGGACGTTTTCAGCATTTTTCGTCCCATCCGTACGCTCGATTTCGGTCCCGCTACCCTAGGATTACCGCGGTGCCGGTCGCGCGATCGTGCAGCCCGCGACCGTCGGAGTCCACCAGGATCGGGGGCAGCAAGAATACGGTGAGGGCGATGCGCACCAGGGCGCGCCAGAGTCCGACGCGTTCCTCGGCGTCCACGCGCGCCACCCCCATGCGGAGCATCGCCTGGCCCGGGGTGCGGGCAAACAAAACAACGCCGACCACGGAGAGCACGCAGAATATGATCAACGTCAGGGTCGGCACACCACCCAGCGCATCGGTGGAATTACGAATGATGATGGCGATGAACATGGCAAAGAACCAGTCCAGGGTGATGCCACCGCATCGCCTAAGCACAGATGCCAGTGCTCCAGGACCTGATTCGGGGAGGCCGAGTTTTTCACCGGGCCACTTTCCGGGGCCAAGGTCGTCGTAATCACCGGGGATGGAAGGGCCTTCAATCCAGCTGCGCTTGGGTTCTGACATACCTAGCAATGTATCGGTGAACGAAATGCCAGCGCAATTTAGCGTAAGCGGTAGTGAACTTTGTACACTGATACACATGCACCAGTGAATAAAAGCTGTGCTGTAGCTAGCTGTACCAATAGGGTTCACCTAGCTCGACAATTAACAGCCCGGCCCGACGAGCTACTCCCCTGTCGGGCCACACCCGCGAGGAGCACCACGTGGCATTTGAGAACGTCGCAGATGTAGTGAAGTACATCAAGGACGAAAACATCGAATTTTTGGACATCCGTTTCACCGATGTCCCGGGCACGGAACACCACCTGTCCATCCCGGCTTCGATGTTCGATGAGGAAGCTGCTGAGAACGGCCTCGCATTTGATGGATCGTCTATCCGCGGTTTCACCACCATTGAAGAGTCCGACATGAACTTGTTGCCGGACGTGAAGACTGCAATGCTGGATCCGTTCCGCAGCGCGAAGACATTGAACATGAAGTTCTTCGTGCACGACCCCTTCACCCGCGAGCCTTTCTCCCGCGACCCGCGTAACGTCGCACGCAAAGCGGAGGAATACCTCGCTTCTACCGGGATCGCTGATACTTGCTTCTTCGGTGCCGAAGCCGAGTTCTACCTCTTTGACTCCGTCCGTTTCCACGCCGACGTTAACGCCTCCTTCTACGAAGTCGACTCCGATGAGGGTTGGTGGAACCGCGGCGAGGAATACAATCTGGATGGTTCCCGGAACACCGGCTACAAGAACCGCACCAAGAAGGGCTACTTCCCTAACGCCCCTTACGACGGCGCGGTGGAAATCCGCGATGAAATGGCCCGCCACCTGAGGAACGCCGGCTTCGCCATCGAGCGGTTCCACCACGAGTGTGGCCAGGGCCAGCAGGAAATCAACTACAAGTTCAACACCCTGCTGCACGCGGCTGATGATCTGCAGACATTCAAGTACATCATCAAGCAAACCGCTAAGGCCAACGGGAAGACCGCAACCTTTATGCCAAAGCCGCTGGCTGGCGACGCGGGCTCCGGTATGCACGCACACCAGTCTCTGTGGAAAGACGGCAAGCCGCTGTTCCACGACGAGAACGGCTACGCAGGCCTGTCCGACATGGCCCGCTACTACATCGGCGGTATCTTGCACCACGCAGGCGCAGTGCTCGCATTCTCCAATGCGACCCTGAACTCCTACCACCGCCTGGTTCCGGGCTTCGAGGCACCAATCAATCTGGTGTACTCGCAGCGTAACCGCTCCGCCGCGGTCCGCATCCCAATCACCGGCTCCAACCCGAAGGCAAAGCGTATCGAATTCCGCGCACCAGACCCATCAGGTAACCCATACTTCGGATTCGCTGCCATGATGATGGCCGGCCTCGACGGCATTAAGAACCGCATCGAGCCACACGCCCCAGTGGACAAGGACCTCTACGAGCTCCCACCAGAGGAAGCTGCCTCCATCCCGACAGCCCCAACCTCCCTGGAAGCATCCCTCGAGGCCCTGGCTGCCGACCACGAGTTCCTCACCGAAGGTGACGTGTTCACCGATGACCTCATCCAGACGTACATCAAGTACAAGTACGACAACGAGATCATCCCGAACCGCACCCGCCCAACTCCACAAGAGTTCGAACTCTACTTCGACTGCTAGTTTCTAGGGGCATCCCCGAGCCTTTTGGCTCGGGGATTTTTCTTTGACGAGAGCTTGGCCCAGCCATAAAACCCGGGAAGCGTTTCCCGGGTTTCGGCAACTTTCCCTACTTCACACTTGCTATTTCCACGTTTTTCTCCCGAGACCCGGGGAATGCTTCCCGGGTTTTAGAAGAAACCCCCACAACAACCAGCAACCCCACCCACCCCAAAGATCACAACTTCATCACAAACAACAATTTCCCCACACGCCAGCAGGAAGGAGCAGCTATAACTAATTTGATATTGCCAATTACCTAGAAAGGGAACCATGTCTCTTCGTCACAGCACTCGCATTGCTCTGGCAGCCTTCACCGCAGCTGCTCTCACTCTCACGGCGTGCGGTAAGGATGATGATTCCAAGCCTGCTGAAGCTACCAGCACCCCTACCACCAGCGCATCGAAGCCTGCGACGAGCACGGCACAACCAACCCCAGAAAAATCGGATGAAAAGAAGCCGGAAAACAAGCCTGGCAGCTCACAAAATAATCCTGGCCAGCAAGCACCAGCTCCAGCTCCAGCCCCTGCTCCTGCTCCTGCTCCTGCGCCAGGCGCACCAGCGCAACAGGATCAGCCACCGGCTCCGAAGGCTCCTGAGGGCGAGATCGACAAGAAGCCCGGTGTTCCTTCGGTAGAGGCGGACCCGACGAAAAAACCGGAACAACCGAAAAAAACAGAACAACCAAAGGAGCCAGAGAAGCCTAAGGAACCAGAAAAGCCAAAGGAAGAGGGCGATAAGGAAAAATAGTCGCTTAGTTGTGGCAGCTGCAGCTTTCCTCTAGTTCGCCTTCCCAGGCTTCCTTGGCTTCGCCGAGCGCGAAGTAGGCGATGACAAAGGAGGCGAGGGCGTCGAATCCGCCCCAGCCGGTGAGTTCGAGGAGGGCTATCCCGATGAGGGCGGCGGCCGTCATCATGAGGCAGATTTTGGTCTCACCGGCGTCGGAAAGGATGAGCTGGTCGCCACCCAGCGCCTTACCGACGCGCACCTTCGCCCACCACAGCACCGGCATTACCACGGCAGACGCGATCAGGACGGCGATGCCGAGCCAGGAGCGCTCGGGAGTTTCCCCAGAGATAATCCCGGCAAAACCTTCCACCACGAGGTACACCGCGAGCACAACAAAGCTCACGGCTACTGCGCGCAGGGTGATGAGCTCTTTGCGCTCCCCCACCCCTTCGGGCTCGCCACGTAGCCGGCCGGCCAGGCGCAGGGCCACCAGGATTGCGACGAGCGACTCAATAAACGAGTCCAGCCCGAATCCAATCATGACCTCCAGCCCGGCAGACCTTCCCGACCATACGGAGAGCCCACCTTCCGCAACGTTGTAGCAGATGGTGAAAAGTGCCAGGCCGAGGGCGGTGCGCGTTAGTTGTCTGGTCTCCACACCATTGCAGTTTAGACTGGGCTCATGACTTCGCAGCAGTTGGATACCCTCGTCGCACAGTTGGGGCCAGAATACGTGCAGGTCCATGGCACAGACATCTGGGCCTTTCGCCACGATGGCATGGTGTCGCTCTGTACCGTGGACCTGCCTCAGAATTATCGGTTGGATGTGTATGAGCCTGACCTGGTGGCCGGGGTGGCGCTGCTCAACGTGGTGCTCGGCCGCACGGAATCCCCGTGGCTTCCGGGCCGGGTATGGATCAATGACGTACCGCTCCTGGAGGGCACACGAATTCAAGCGCTCGTCATCGGCCAGGGCGACTGGGCGCCGGTCTACCCGCTCACTGTCCCGGAAGCGGAGCTGGTGGCCAGGGAAACCCTCGCTGCCATCACTATCATGCACGGAAGAAATCCACGTGCGTTCTGCGATCTGTTCCGCGCCAATGCCTTCCCAGAGGTTAGCGACACGCAGCTGGAGGCGATCACCGTCGCCACTTCACTGCTCGCCCGCACCGCGCCACTGCGATCGCTCCACACCACCGAGGACGGCACTATCCGGGCACTCACGGAGGAAGAACCCGCAGGATACGAGGAATTCGAGCCCCACCCAGCACTCGAGTTGCTGCCCAGGATCCACGGGTCAAGGTTGTTCTTTCATCAAACACGCCCTGGGGAAACACTGCGCTATGGACACCAAGGCTGGGAATATTCGGTAACGTAGCCAGCTATGAGACGAATCACCGCTGCCGCACTCATCCTGATTACCACCGCCACCCTTGCATCCTGTGGCAAGAAGGAAGAAGAGACTGCGCCAGCGCCACAGCCGTCGATAAGCGAAACGCCAACGCCCACCCCCACCCCCACCGTGAACGTGGGGCCACCGCCCGCAGCCACTGGCTCATTCACCATGGACGGCCCCGCTGCCGTGGCGGGAGCGACCTACGACTCCATGCCTTATGTCCTGCCGCTCAACCCCGCTGGCCCTCAGGACACCATGGTGCGCTGGGTAGAAGGCTGGGGTGTGGACCCCAGCAAGCCGGAAGCCGGCACCATGTATGTGCTCGGGCATGCCTGGGGGCAGCAGAAGCTCGTCTTCAACTCGATCTCTGAGGTTGTCACGGCGGCTGTGGACCTCAATAAGCCAGCCGAACAGGTCCCTGCGGTATCGGGTGGCACGGTCGGCCGATACTCCAGCGACAAATTGAACGGCTCGCGCATCACCATGACTGACAGTGCGGGCAACAACCGCCAGTGGATCGTGGATAATGCGTGGCTCGTCGACAAATACGACGCCATCGAAGATAAAGAGCTCGTCGACGAACATGATCCGGGGCGCTTAATCCTCATCGCCTGCTCAGTATCCGGCGCGCAAGACTTGGGTTACAACGTGATCGTCTCCGCCCGACTCGCCAAATGAGCGTCGATCCCCGAACACGATTAACCCGGCGTGCCCTGGTGGTGTGGACCGCTGCGGTGTTGGTGTACGTCATGGCGATTACCGGCCGGACGTCCCTGGGGGTCGCGGGCGTGGAGGCTACCGAGCACTTCCACATTGACGCCTCTCAGCTGGCGGTGTTCACCTCCGTGCAGGTGGGGGTGTACGCTTTCGTGCAGATCCCGACGGGCATGTTGGTCGACCGGTTTGGGGCGCGACGGTTACTGTTTGCTGGCGCGTTGGTGATGGCGGTCGGCCAGTTGATGTTGGGGCTGACGGCGTCGTATGCGGTGGCGATTGTCGCGCGTGTGCTGATCGGTGCGGGCGATGCGACAGCGTTTCTGTCTGTCATGCGGATTTTGCCGTTCTGGTTCCCACTGAAGCATACTCCGCTATTTACCCAGCTCAGCGCCGCGATCGGTCAGGCTGGCCAGTTCCTGTCGGCGGTGCCGTTCCTTGCGTTGCTGGGGGCGCGAGGCTGGCAGACTGCGTTTGTTTCGCTGGGCGCGGTGGGCGTGTTGGTGGCGATTGCAGCCAGCATCCTAATCTCTGATGCGCCTGCGGAGCGTCGGAAACAGCAGAGCGGTTCGTTGCGCGATGTGTTGCGTCTGCCGGTGTGCTGGATGGGGTTTTTCAACCACTTCACCATGCTCATGCCGCTCATTGTGTTTAATCTGCTGTGGGGTATGCCGACGATGACCCAAGGCATGGGGCTGTCTGCTTCGACCGCGGCGTCGGTGCTGGTCATTAACACGGTGTGTACGGTGTTAGCCGGTCCGCTGCACGGAATTGTGTCCGCACGCGCGGGACGACGCCGAGAGCTGTTTTCCCTGTCCTACTCCGTGATTCTGTTTTGTGCCACAGCGGTGTTTTTCTGGCCATCGCAGCCCCGGGGTTTCGTCGCTATTGCCCTGTTGGCTGGGTTGCTGGGATTGCTCGGCCCGGCGTCGAACTACGGTTTTGATTCGGTGCGGGAGAACTTGCCTCATTCCGTGGTGACAACGGGTACGGGGCTGGCGAACATGGGTGGTTTCCTGGCTGCCATGGTTGCGGCGCAGGGTATCGGCACGGTGCTGGCGCAAGTCTCTGATGGTCACTGGTCCTGGAGCGCGTTCCAAGTGGCGTGGATCTCGATGTTCGTGGTGTGGGGCCTGGGAATCGTAGGATTAGCAGCCACCCGAGTGTGGTTCAACCGTGGGAGGGCCCGCTAACCTATCGCGCTACGGTGACCAGTGCTGGTTCCAGTCCCATTTCAGCCAGCCCCTGGGGTGCGAGCGTTCCTGCGTCAAAGTCCTCCAGAATCTCTTCCTTGTCGGCTAGGGTAAGTTCTCCTGCTTCGACTGCTCTGTCTATGCGAACGACCAATTCCTGGCGGATCTCCGTCAGATGTTCCGCATAGGTTGCCTCTTCTTCGTCGCTACGCATCGAGTGCTCGATCGCTGCGCCTTCCCGGCCAACGGTAGCGGCTATTCCTGCTAGTCCTGCGAGGGGCACCAAGGCAACGATAGCCACGGCAACGAGTGTGCCAGAGGGGCGGTGGAATCGTTTTCGTGCTGGATACATCGATATCCATTCCACGCCACTTAGTTGTTCAAAGGCCAACAATAACCTTCGAGCTGGCTCCGAAAAGCCTTCCGGTTTGCCAGCAACTATGGTTTGCGTGGCGGGTTCTTAGTGATGAAAGAATCCAGCACGCCGCGCACTGCTTCCTCGCCGAGGACCTGACGCACTGTGTCGCGCAGCGGGTCCACCGGGGACACATGTTGCGGAGCAGGGCGGGTGACGACGCCCACGTCGATGGTGAGCTGGTCATCGGTGACCCGGATGGCGGTCTCCGGATCAACCCCGGCTGCTTGGGCTGCGTTCACCAAGGCAGCTAACTCGGCCAGGGTTGCTGTGGACAGGTCCAGTGACATTGAGATTCCCATGCGCCCCACACTAGTCCAGTCCGCTGATGGACGCTGGTTCTCCCCAGAACACCTCGTCTACCACGGATCGGGCTCGTCGGGTGACCTTGAGGTAGTGGTCGAGGAATTCCTGCGATTGGTGCCTGCCCCACCCAGCAGCACCCGCCACCGCGGCCAGGTGTGGCCCGGACGGCGGGATTTCGTCGGTACGCCGGCCACGGATCAGCACCAGTGCGTTGCGGGCCTTGGTCGCTGTGAGCCACGCGGATCGCAGGGTGTTTACTTTCCAGGGCGCCAGCACGCCTTGTGCGCCCAGGACATCGAGTGCCTCCAATGTGGATGGGGTCCGCAGTCCTGGGACCTCGTGGGAGTGCTGCATGGTGAGTAGTTGCACGGTCCATTCAATGTCTGTGAGCGCGCCGCGCCCAAGTTTGGTGTGCATGTTCTTGTCGGCGCCGCGAGGGAGCCGCTCGTTGTCCACGCGGGCTTTCATGCGGCGCACTTCCTGCACGGTTTTGCGGGATGCTCCTTCCGCTGGGTACCGAAAGCGATCAATCATCGCGATGAATGCTTTACCGAGTTGTTCGTCCCCGGCAATGAAATCAGCGCGCAGCAGGGCCTGGATCTCCCACGTCTCGCCCCAGCGTTCGTAATACTGCTCGTAGGATTCCATGGTGCGAACCACTGCCCCAGACCGGCCCTCCGGTCGCAGCCCCAAGTCCACTTCCAATGCTGGATCTTGCGATGGTTTGGATAGCCTGCTGCGGACGCGATCGCAGACGCCAATTGCCCATTTGATCGCGTCGTTTTCCTCAGCCCCTGCGTGCGGCTGGCAGACGAACATGACATCAGCGTCCGACCCGAAGCCTAACTCTTGGCCGCCCAGGCGGCCCATGCCGATCACCGCGATCCTGGCGGGTGGTTCCTGCCTTTCCGGTGTCGACGCCGCGATCTCTGCCTTGAACGCAGCATCGAGCACTGCGTCCCATACCCGGGACAAGCTGACGCACACGTCCTTCACATTCATCAGGCCTAGAAGGTCGGCGGCCGCGATGCGGGTCAACTCCACGCGCCGGAGGCTGCGCGCTACCTTCACCGCTTTGTCGGGGTCGGGGTGGCGCGATGCCGCCGCGACCAACGATGTGGACACCGTGTCGGGGTCGGTTTGTAGCAGCATCGGACCGTTCGCGCCGTCACGCAGCAGTTTTACGGCGTCGGGCGTGGAGATCAACAGATCAGAGATGTACGGCGACGTGCCCAGGATATGCATGAGTCGCTGCCCCACGATCCCCTCGTCGCGCAGCATCCGCAGGAACCACTGCTTGTCCAGGGCGGCGTCGGAAAGCTTGCGGTAGTTCAGCAGGCCAGCATCGGGGTCGGGTGAATCGGCCAGCCAGCCCATGAGCGTAGGCAGGAGCATGGCTTGGATCTTCGCTTTGCGGGACTTCCCGGACGCCAGCGCGATCAGATGCTCGTAGGCACGGTCCGGGAAGTGGTAGTTCAGGGCGGCCAGCTGGCGTTTTGCCGCCTCTGGGGAGAGCCGCAGCGTATCGACGGACAACGCTGCCACAGATTCCAGCAGCGGACGGTAAAACAGCTTGGAATGAAGCCCCGAGATGTCCATGCGCACGCGCCGGAATTCGTCGGCCAGGATCTCGCCACTGCGACGCGCCCCGGTTCCCACGGTGCCCGTCGTACGGGCAAGCCAGCGCAGATTCGCCGAGTCCTCTTCGGGAGGCATGGTGTGGGTGCGCTTGAGTTTCTGCAGCTGCAGGCGGTGTTCCAACAGCCGAAGGTATTCGTAGTCCTGGATCAGGACGCGCCCGTCTTCCCGGCCCACATATCCCGCCGCAACGAGAGCTTCTA
This sequence comes from Corynebacterium sp. NPDC104732, assembly GCF_055583565.1. Classification (NCBI taxonomy): domain Bacteria; kingdom Bacillati; phylum Actinomycetota; class Actinomycetes; order Mycobacteriales; family Corynebacteriaceae; genus Corynebacterium; species Corynebacterium sp. NPDC104732. The sequence continues at coordinate 132,392 of NZ_JBVJNS010000006.1, read as the reverse complement.
GAGCGTTGATCGTGGACTTGGCGCGCAGGTTCTCGTCGCTACGCCCATGCACCAGCTGCAAGAGCTGCACCGCGAACTCTACGTCGCGCAGCCCACCAATGCCCAGCTTCAGTTCGCGCTCCCGCAGCCCCTGCGGAACGTTGTCAATCACGCGTCGGCGCATCGCCTGCACGTCCGCCACGAAACTCTCCCGCTCAGACGCTACCCACACCATCGGGTCCAACGCCGCCACGTATTCCTCTGCCAACGGCAGGTAGCCCGTCATCGGGCGAGCCTTGAGCAGCGCCTGGAATTCCCACGTGTGCGCCCAGCGCTTGTAATACGTGACGTGAGATTCCAAGGTGCGTACCAGCGCTCCTGCTTTGCCCTCCGGCCGCAACGCAGCATCTACTTCGAAGAAACACTTGGAGCCGATGCGCATCATTTCGCCCGCGATCTTGGTGGCCTTCGCATCAGCGGGCTCCGCGATGAAAATGACGTCGACATCCGAGATGTAGTTCAGCTCCCGGGCACCACATTTGCCCATGGCCATCACGGCGAGCTGCCCCGGCGCGTCCTCGCCACAAGCAGAGCCACACACAGGCCCCACCGCCACCGCGAGGGCCGCGGTCAGGGCCGCGTCGGCGAGATCTGCGAGCAGCCCAGAGACCACAGTAAATGGAACTTCGGGCTGGCCGGGGCGTCGCGAGTTTGAAGGATACGTGCCCGCCACATCGTGTGCCGCGATCCGCATCAGCAAAGTGCGGTAGGTGGTACGCAGCCGTCGCTCGGCCTCCGCCACCTTCATGTGGGACACGTAGGTGCCCGGGGTTTCCAGGGAGTCGGCGGCGGTGTCCCCCTCCAACCCGGCAGGGGTTGCTTCCACGCAGCTGAGCATCTCCCGCATGAGATCACCCGGGGTGGGCAGCTCCTCCCCTAGCAGGGGCCACACCTGCGGATTCGCCACGATGTGGTCCCCTAGTGCAGAGGAGGAGCCCAGCAGTGCGAAGAAGCGGACCCGAAAGGCGAGATTTTCGCGCAGGAGGGCGTCGAAAAGCTGCCACTGCCCGCTTTCTTGCAGGGCGCCGTGGAGCCGTACACAGTTGTTGAGCGCCAGATCACCGTCACCCGCGCCAGAGAGCGCCCAGAGCACGTCGAGGGAATCCCGGTTGTACCAGCCAAGCAGCTCCAGATCAGCGATCGCGGTGCGCGAATGCAGACTTAGGGCGCCGGGCGTGGGCAGACTAGAACGGGATGAGCGGGGGCTGGACATGGTTCTCCTTCGCTAGTAGCCCAGGTCAGTGCGCAGTTCCCAGGGAGTAACTTGCGCCTGGTAGTCCTTCCATTCGCGCCACTTGTTGCGCAGGAAGACCTCAAACACGTGCTCGCCGAGGGCGTCAGCCACCAGTTCGGATTTTTCCATCAGGTGCAGCGCATCATCCAGGCTCTGTGGGAGATCTTCATACCCCATGGCCAGGCGTTCGCGGCGGGTGAGCAGGGAAATGTCGTCCTCTGCGGGGTCGGAGAGTTCGTACCCTTCCTTGATTCCCTTGAGTCCTGCCGCCAGCAGCACCGAGTAAGCCAGGTAAGGATTCGCGGAGGAATCCAAGCTGCGGATCTCGATGCGCCGCGAGTTCGCCTTGCCTGGGCTATACGACGGCACCCGCACCATCGCGGAACGGTTCGAAATGCCCCAGGTAGCCGCGGTCGGGGCCTCATTACCGAACATGATCCGCTTGTAGGAATTCACAAACTGGTTGGTGACAGCGGAAATCTCCGGTGCGTGCGTCAAAATACCTGCGATAAACTGCTTCGCCGTTCGCGAGAGCAAGTATTCGTCGTCCGGATCATGGAACGCGTTGGTATCCCCCTCGAACAGGGACATATGCGAGTGCATCGCAGAGCCAGCATGCTCCTGGTAGGGCTTCGGCATGAAAGTGGCGTAGACGTTGTTGCGGCGCGCGACCTCTTTCACCAGGTAGCGGAACGTCATGATGTTGTCCGCCATGGTCAGAGCGTCGGCGTACCGCAGGTCGATTTCCTGCTGGCCAGGACCAATCTCGTGGTGGGAGAACTCCACAGAGATCCCCATCGATTCCAGCGCTGCGATCGCGTCACGCCTAAAGTGCGGTGCTTCTTCATGCATCGCCTGGTCGAAGTAGCTACCGGAGTCCGTCGGCTCCGGTGGAGTGCCATCGGTGGGCAGGTTCTTGGTCAGGTAGAACTCAATCTCCGGGTGAATGTAGCAGGTAAATCCCTCTTTGGCGGCCGCATCGACATTGCGCCGCAGCACCTGCCGCGGGTCCGCCCAGGATGGTTCCCCATCGGGCATGGTGATGTCGCAAAACATGCGAGCTGAATGCGGTTGGGGATCATCATGCTCGAACGGGAGCACCTGGAAGGTGGATGGGTCGGGGCGTGCCACAGTGTCCGATTCGGAAACTCGGGAGAATCCTTCGATGGCGGAACCATCAAACCCGATTCCTTCTTCGAAGGCTGCTTCGATTTCCGCGGGAACCACGGCCACGGACTTGAGGTAGCCGAGAATGTCGGTAAACCAGAGTCGAATGTAGCGAATGTCGCGCTCTTCCAATGCCCGGAGCACAAATTCCTGTTGGCTGTTCATAATGTCTAGATTACGGTTCTACCCCCGGCCTGCGCAGACTCTTGGCATTACGCAACTGGCTATTACCACCGACCGGGGTTGTCCGATACCCTGGAGGGTGAATTAACCAGCGATTTTTCCAACATTTTTCGTACTGCCAATAGAGGTATAACCATGAGCAAGTCACCAGAACCACTAACCCGCGCGTTGGAGGTAGAAGTGAAGTACGCTGCCTCCACTACCGCTGAGGTCCCGGATCTCACCGGCATCATCGGAGTCAATGAGGTGGCATCGCAGGCGGTGCATCACCTCTCCGCCCGATATTTTGACACCGCCGATCTGCGGCTGACCCGCGCGAAAATTACCCTGCGGCGTCGTACCGGCGGCAAAGACGAGGGCTGGCACATTAAACTCCCGTCTGACCACGGCCGCATCGAAATAGGCGCGCCACTTACCGACGGCGACGTCCCCCCAGCGGACATCCTGAACCCCATCCGCGCGATCGTGCGTGACCTTCCTTTGCAGGTCATCGCGCAGGTAGACAACGAGCGCCACGAATCCATCCTTGCTGACGACAATGGCGTGGCGATCGCGGAATTCTGCGACGACCACGTCACCGCCTGGTCTCTGCTGCCCGCCGGCACGAAGCAACAGTGGCGCGAATGGGAACTCGAAGTGACCCCAGAAATTGAGGCCAGCCCCGAGTTCTTCGAATCCGCGCAGTCTGTCCTGCAAGAAGCCGGTGCGGTTACGTCCGATAGTCCATCCAAGCTGGTTGCGGCGCTGGGCAATTCGATTAACTATGCTCCCCTACCACCGGCGATGGCGGAGCTGGATCCGGATACTGCGGCATATGCCGTCGTTAATGCCCTGCGCGTCAATAGAGATCGGCTCCTGGAAGTTGATCCTATGGTGCGTCGCGATGAATATGACTCGGTACACCAGATGCGCGTGGCCACCCGCGAGCTGCGCAGCCTCATGCAGACCTTTGAGGGGATTTTGGTGGGCGAGGAATACCTCAAGCTCGAGGAGGAGCTGAAGCTGCTCGCTGCTACCTTGGGGGTCGCTCGTGATGCGGAGGTGGTGGCAGAACGCTTTGAGATGCTGCTCGGCTTGGATGATGACAACATCATCGACGAGGCCGCCCGCGAACATTTGGCTGGCGATATGCAGCGCAAATACGCTCGCGCGCACCGCACGATCATGAAAGGCCTGAATTCGCCACGCTATTTTGCGCTGCTCGCGGGCCTGGAGGATCTGATTGCCAATCCGCCACTGGCCACCAGCGAGGAAGCGGACACCACTCCGACCAAGGAGCAGGTGAAATATGAAGAAGAGTCCGCGTTGTTTAAACACCTGGACGCCGCCTACAAGAAGCTGATGAAGCGCCACAATGTGGCCGTGGCCAAGTGGGATGACACCGAGATCCCACTCCGGAAGCGGGAAGAAAACTTCCACAACATGCGCAAAGCCGCCAAGAAACTGCGGTACTCCGCTGACGCCGTCGGCCGCGCCACGGGACTGAAGACCAAGGACCTCTACGCTGCCTGCAAAACGATGCAGTCAGTGCTGGGTGACTTCCAGGACTCGGTTACCTCCCGAGACGAACTCCTGGAGCTGTCCCGCCATGCCCGCGCACGTGGCGAGGACACGTTCTGCTATGGCGTGCTGTACCAGCGGGAACGCGAACTAGGCATGGAGGCCTTGCGAGGGTACAACGAAGCCGTCAAGGATATTGAGGCAGCGTACAAGAAGCTGGCGAAGTCTAAGAAGAAGGAAGCGGCCCGCGCGGCTGCTAAGGCCCGCAAGTCCACTTCTTAGGAGCTACTTCTCCCAGGAGGGCTTCACGCCCCAGTCATCGTCCTTCTCGTCGTAGGCATCGGCGGCTTTCGTCCGGGCGGCTGCCGTTTCCAGGGCGTGGGCTGCTTCCTCACGAGTGTTGTAGGGGCCCATCCGGTCATCCCAGCTGCCCTCTGGGCCCTGGGTGACCTCACCGGTGGCGGGGTTGAAGTACCATTTCAGATCTACGTTATCCATTGGAGTGTTCCTTACCTTGTGTGAAGAGTCTTCGGGTACCTCCACGCTACTGTTTTTCTCCACTTGGCACCGCCCCTTCCGCATTGTGCCGGTAAAGTGGTGTGAATCTACGTCCTTCCTGTTGCCAGAAGTTTTAAGGAGCTGCTGTTTCCATGCCGGTGTGGCCTTCCCCTGACGCCCAACTGACCGAAAAGGCAATTGAGCTGCACCAATCCGCCTTCGATGCGTCGGAGCCGTTTGTTGCTTCTGCGCCCGCCACCTGGAATTTTTTGGGCGAGCATACTGACTACGTGGGCGGTGTGGTGGTCAATGCCACTGCTCCACTGCGGGTGGCGGTGGCCGCGACTCCCCGCACGGACGATACCCTCACGGTCACGATGCACGAACTGGATCCGCACGGAGACCCCGTCAATTTCACGGGCAGCGTGACGCTGAGCGAGATCACGCAGCACGCGAGTTACATGCAGCACCCGCAGGAGGGTGATTCCGCTGGTCTTCCGCTCGGGGGTCTTGAGGTGCGCCTCGGTGGCGTGGTGTGGTCGATGGTGAATCGGCAGTATTTGAGCCGTGACACGCGTGGATACAACATCACGGTGCTGTCCGAGGTCCCCAATGGCGTGGGGCTGGGCGATGAAGTAGCCACCGAGGTTGCTTTCGCCACCATTCTTGCCGAGGCGTCTGGTCACAAGTTGGATCCGCCACTGCGTGCCCGGCTGGCTGAGCTGTGTGCTTCGTCTGCTCGGTTGTTTTCTGCCGCGCCGAGTTTCCGGTCTCGCTACACGGCGGCACTGCGGGGGTCGGCGGATGCGTTCAACATCGTCGATTATGCCGACGGTAGCGTCACCCACGCGCCCATGCTTAACGACGTCCATACTTCGTTCCTCGTCGCCCTCCCGGATCGCGATGCCCGCCTGGCAGATATTGCTGCGCGGGAGCGGTTCCTTGCTGCCGCGGGCGATGCCTTTGGTGTTGACTGCCTGCGTAGGTTACCCGACGCCACGCCGCGCGCTATTCAGTGGTTAACCGCGGTCCACAAGGCTGATGAGGCCGCTGGCCTGCCCGGGATCGAGGAGGCCCACCGCTGGCTGACGTTCTATGATCAGGAAATCGTCCGGGCGCAACGCACCGCGATGGCGCTGCGTGCCCGCAAGGCTCACGATGCTGTGGCACATCTGAATCAGTCTCAGAACGAGCTGTCCTCCCTGTACCGGGTGGTTCCGGAGCGTGAGCAGGCACTCGCCGAATTGTGTGTGGCCCGAGGTGCGGTCGCCGCGCGCAGTGCCTCAGCAGGTCTCGCTCACGCTGTGATCGTGCATGCCCCAGTCAAGCAAGCCACGAACCTCATCGCGGACCTTGCTGATGATGGGTTTACTGTGGTGCTGCTGGATAACAGCTAAGCGGGCCACTCGAAGGTGACGGTGCGTTGGGAAATGTCGGCATCGACCAGCCTGACCTGCACCTCAGTCGCTTCCTCCGGACTACCGGTACAACCGCACAGCACTGGTGGTTCGTCCAGAAATATGCGGGATTTGTTACGCTCCGGCATAGACGCCAGCACCACCGCGGTGAAAGTATCTCCCACGTGTGGTTTCAGCACGGTGGCTTCTGTGAGCCGCAGGCAAGCACGATCCACATTCCCGGCAATCGCGCCGGAGCGTTGCATCGCCTCACATAGCTCGTCATATCGCGTAGTTACCCACTCCGGCACGGGCCGATTCGTGGCAATCGCCAAACAGGTCTCGGTAGCGAACCGATCGACAAGGCGTCGTAACGGCGCAGTGACGTGCGCGTAGTAGCCACCGACCCCGGCGTGTACGTCCTGCTCCGTGGGGGCCTCCCCGTCCAACACGTGGTAGTCCGCTCCCCGCAGCAGCTTCTGAGCTTCCCGCATGACCGCCATCCCCTGGCGCGTGGTCACGTCCAGCCCGGCAATAAACTCACCCACCGGCTGGTCGGGCTGATAATCAAAGCCCAGGGCCTGCGCCTCCACCGCAAACGCGCGCAACGCCTTCTCGTCCGCGGGCCCCAGTGTCCGTAAGATCCCTACCTTCGCAGCTGCCATCATCTGCCCCGCAACCATGCCGGTGAGCAGTGAAATTTCCGAATTCCACTCCATCGCTTCCAACCGGGGCTCTAGCTCCAACTCATAGCGACCGTCGTCCCGACGCTCCACCCGCTGGCTCGGCAGCCGCAAATTCACGGCGCTCCGACGCAACGCACTTGCCTGCCGCAGCTTCCCGACGACCGGAAGCAACACGATCGAAGAGTGCAAAGTGCCAGCCTCAACATCCCGCTGCACCCCGTCATAGTCCAGCCGGGCCCTGCTGCGCACCACAGCACGCTCCACCGTATGGCTGACCACTTCACCACGCTCATCCAGGTCAAAAGTCCACAACACCGCCGGACGATCCACCTCTGGGAGCAAACTAGCCACCCCCTCAGAAATCTCCTCCGGATGCAGTCGGGCCGGCTCATCAGGAAGATAAATCGTCTGGCCACGACGAAAAGCCTCAGCCTCCAGCGCGCTACCCGGCGCGATGAACGCCGCCGCATCAGCAATGGCATAGTAAACCCGGAAGCCCTCGCCGTGGGGCTCGATGCACACTGCCTGATCCAGATCCATCGAACCCACCGGGTCAATGGTGACCAGCTCGATATTCCGGCAGTCCCGGCGTTCTGCCTGGTACCTGTCCACAGCTTGGGCCGCCTCCTGGTGCAACTCGGCAAGAAACTCCGTGGGGACAGAAAACTCCTCCGCAATAGGGCGGAAATTCAACGTGGCCGCATACAGCTTCATGCTCTGCCATTGTAGAGGAGGCTTTTCTGGGGACGGCGAGAAAAGGCGAACGAGCCAACCTATGAGCCGGATTATGTTCCCTCGCGGGCGGTAATCATCTATCTGGACACCGTGTTGCCACGATGCCTCAAGCAGCTACCCGCGGGTTGTTGGACGAGCAGCCCAACCCGCGCAGCCACACCACAAAGGTGCGGCCTCTTGCCTTGCTCCCGGTGGGGTTTACCTGGCCATTCCGGTCACCCGTAATGCCGGTGCGCTCTTACCGCACCCTTTCACCCTTACCTAGTTACCCAGGCGGTCTACTCTCTGTTGCACTGTTCCCTCAGGTCACCCTGGGTTGCTGTTAGCAACCACCGTGCTCTGCGGAGTCCGGACTTTCCTCGACCCACGTCAGCACCTTAAAAGGCCGATACGTGGCGCCGCGATTACCCGGTCGACTCGTTCGCGTTTTCCTAGTGTAGTCGCGCAGGGTTCCAGTCCGAAAAATAGCCTCTCCTGATCAACCGTTGACGAGCCGCACGATGCTAGGGCCGTCGGCGTAAAACTCCGCGATAGACATGGAAGCTAGATCCAGATGAATTTTGTTTACTACACTCGCTGGAACATCGAGGGCCTGCTTGAGCACGCACTTGATTGGGGTCACGTGGGACACCAGGACGATGTTCGCTTCTCCGTATTCTTCAGCCAGCGCGTCGATGGCTTTTTTCACTCGTCGGGCGACAGCTTGAACGGATTCACCTTCTGGAGGGGAGGCTTTGGTGTCAGAAAGGAACGCGGCGTGTGCTTCGGGGTCTGCCTCCATCACTTCAGCGAAGGTGCGACCTTCCCAGGTTCCGAAATCCAGCTCGCGAAGTGCGTCAATTTCGCGGACGGGGAGCCCGAGCTGGGCTGCGATGATGTCGGCTGATTGTCGGGCTCGGGTCAATGGGGAGCACACGATGGCGTCGATCCCGCCTCTGTTGGCCAGACGCTGCGCTACCTTTTCTACCTGTTCCACGCCGGTCTGTGTCAAAGGTGGGTTGGAGGACCCGGAGTATTGTTTGGCCACGGACATCTCGGTTTGCCCATGCCGAATGAGGATGAAACGGGTGGGTCGCATGCTTGCCCCGTGCCAATTCTTCTCGGCAGGCTTTTCTACAGGCTTCTCGGCAGGCTTTTCTGCATCCAAAACTCCGACTGGATTCCCTTCGGCGCACGCGTCCATGGCGACGTTGGACAGGGCGTCGGCTTTTTTGTTCTTTTCGCGCGGGATCCACGTGTAGGTCACTTGGTCAAAACCACGTGCGAGTTGCTGCGCCTGGAGCGCTAGCTCTTTCATGTCAGGGTGCTTGATTTTCCAGCGCCCGGACATTTGCTCGACTACAAGTTTGGAGTCCATGTAGACATCTACGTCCGTGGCCCCTAGTTTCGCAGCAGCTTCTAAACCACGCAACAGTCCGTGGTATTCAGCGACATTGTTTGAGGCTTTGCCGACAACGTAGGCGATTTCGCACAGCACTTCCCGGCTGTCGGAGTACACCACGGTGCCAGATCCGGCGACTCCAGGGTTGCCGCGGGATCCGCCGTCTGCTTCGATGATCAGTTTCATACGCGCACCAGGAACGTTCCACAGTCTGGGCAGCGAGGCATCTCGTCTGCCGGTGTGTTTCGGATTTCGGACAGGGCGGCCGGCGGGAGCACAATATAGCAGCCTCCGCAGGCGCGACCTTTGAATGGGGCGGCGCCGACACCGAAGATAGCGCGTTGTTCGTCGTATTGTTCCAGGATGGACACGCTAAGTTCTGAGCGGAGTTCGCTGATGCGAGTTTTCTTGTCAGTCCCCACAGTGGTAGAAACCACGGCTTCTAGGGCTCGCTGTGCGGCTTCGAGTTTGCGGTTGGTGTCGTCGAGAAGCGCGCCATGCCGATCAACGTTGGCGCGCATGGCTGCGATTTCGTCGTGGGCTTCCTTCAGCTCTTGCTGCAGGTCAGACATGCGACGGGAGGCGGTGGCCAGATCGTGCTTGAGGTCGCGACGCTGGTCAATGTCAGTGGCCGCGCCGAGGCCTTCCCGGTCCGCAGCTTGCCGACGCTGCAACTTGGCCATGTCATCTTGAATACGACGAATGTCCAATTCGACGTCAGCCACGTTGAGTTGAGCAGACGCAGCCACCTCCTGCTGACGGTCGCGTTCGGCGGTGAGGCGGTCGACTTCTTTCTGTTCTTCCCGTCCCGGCTGGATGCCCAAGTCTTGGGTTCGCTCGAGGTTCGCCAGCTCCAGGAGGAGTTGTTGCTGGGCTCGGCTGATCTTCATGAGGTGTTCTCCTACTGAGCGTGTGCGGACAAGGTCCACGGGTCGGTACGGATGTCGATGATATCTGTGGCAACGCCTGTTGCGGAAACGATCTCCGCGGCTTGCTCGCACCAGGGGAATTCGCTGGCCCAGTGCGCGGTGTCAATGACCGCGGGTCCCCCGGCGCGCAGGTACTCGTCTACCGGGTGATGCCTAAGGTCGGAGGTGACGTAGACGTCCACTCCGAGTCCGGCCACTGTGTCCAGGAAACTGTCTCCGGACCCGGAGGAGACCGCCACTTTCTGGATCATTGCTTCTGGGTCTCCGGCGGCGCGGACACCCCATTCGGTGACGGGGAGGGCGTTGGCCACTTGTTGTGTGAATTCCCGCAGGGTCATTGGTTCTGGTAGTTCGCCGATGCGCCCGAGTCCGCAGGCGGTCTCGGGGTCGTCAAACGAGGCGACGGTGACGCAATCGAAGGCGGGTTCTTCGTATGGGTGCGCGGCGCACAGCGCCTCTTTGATTTTGTGTCGCAGGGCCACGGGCGCGACGAATTCCACTCGAACTTCGGTCACTGTGTGTAGTTTCCCGTGTTCTCCCAGGGTGGGGTTTGCTTCCTCGCCGGGTAGGAATTGACCTTCGCCCAGCATGGAGAAAGCGCATTCAGAGTACTCGCCGAGGGATCCGGCCCCGGCGGAGAACACGGCAGCTTTTACTTCTGCTGCCTGCGCGACGGGCACCATGAAACCCCACTTATCGGTGCCCTTTGACGCTTTGGGGGCGATGGGCCGGCCGGGCGTGATTCCTACCAGTTCCGCCAGCCGATCGTTGACCCCTGGCCGGGCGGAATCCGCGTTGGTGTGCGCTGCGAACAGCGCGACCCCGCCCTTGATGAGTGTGTGAATGACCTTGCCCTTCGGAGTATCGGCGGCCACGGAGTTCACTCCCCGTAGCAGTAGCGGGTGGTGCACGATGAGCATCTGCGCCCCCAGTTCGACGGCACGCTCCACCACGGCCTGGGTGCAGTCCAGAGCGAAGGCCACTCGGTTCACGGTCGCGTCTGGGTCGCCGCAGATCAGGCCGACTTTGTCCCAGGATTCCGCCAGGTGCGGTGGGTAGGCCTGTTCCATTACGGTGCGGATGTCTGCCACTGTTGTCATGCCAACTCCTTTAGTAGCTTCGCCACATAGTTTGCGGGGCGCACTGCCAGGCGCCAGTACCCCGAGTCTAGGCCGGGGAAGGTATCGCAGCGTCTGATGGCGATCCCGGCGTCACGTAGTTTCATACGGAGTGCTTCTGGGTCGTCGCCTGGCGGGCGTACGAGCACGTAGGGGGCTTGGGTTGCGGAGACGATTTCGAATCCGGCGCGCCCGAGCGCTTCTGTCATGGTGGCGCGTTCGGCTGCGATGATGCCGCGTTCCTTTTCGGTTTCGTCGCGGGCAGCCAATGCGATCGCCGCCATGGCGCGCAGTTGTAGCGTGCCCAGCGGCCAGTGTGGTCGCCCCGCAGCAAGCTTATCGACGACCCGTGGATGCGCAATCAGATACCCGCAGCGCAATCCGGCTAGCGCCCAGGTCTTGGTGAAGCTGCGAATCACGATCACGTCCTCACGTTGTGCTGCTTCTGTGGTGAGGCTTTCGGATTCGTCGGTCACGTCGAGGAATGCTTCATCGACCACGAGGGTCCGTCCGGCCCCTAGTTCCAGTAGGTCCCCCTTGTCGTGTAGCACGCCCGTCGGATTGGTCGGGTTTCCGATTACTACCATGTCCGAGTCCCCGAGGTCGAGCACCACATCCAGTTCGAACGGCGGTGGCACGATCACGTTGCGGACGTCGATCCCCGCTTCGGCGAAGACAGCGTTGGGTTCAGTGAACCCGGGGTGGATGATGGCGACGTGGCGCGGCGCCAGCTTCGGCAGCATCGTGAATCCTTCTGAGGCTCCGGAGAGCAGCAGCACTGATTCTTCTGGGACGTCGTGGAGCTGCGCAATCGCTCTTTTAGCGAGCTTGGTATCCGATTCGCTGGGGTACTGGGCGAGGTCGCTCAGGGCGTCGATAAGCACGCGCTGTAGCCACTCAGGCGGTTTGGCGCCGCGGACGTTGACCGCGAAATCGGTGGTGGCGCCAATGGCTTCACTGTCGCCGTGGAAACGGTAGGGGTCAGGAACACTCACCCATTCCACTTTATTGTCTGCCAGACTGGAGTGTGTGAATATCCTCCTTGTTGACGTCGATGGCACCCTGATTGACTCCTTCCCCGGCATTCGCGCTAGTTTTCTGCATGCCCTGCAGCAAACGGGCTGGCCAGTTCCCCCGGAAGAACGCATCCGCGCTATTGCCGGGCCTCCAATGATCGAGACGCTGCGCGACCTGGGGATGCCTGAGCCTCAAGCACAGCTCGCGCTTGCCCACTACCTCGACTATTACGGACACACTGGGTGGAAAATGAGCTCCCCGTTCCCCGGCATGCACGAGTTTCTTTCGTGGGCCCGCTCCGCCGGCTTCTTGCTGTGCACGGCAACATCCAAAGGGGAATTCTTCGCCGAGCAAGCGCTGCGTCACCACGGCTTTTGGGAATCTTTTGACTTCATGGGGGCTGCGCAGGAAGACGGTCCGCGACGTTCAAAAGCCGCCGTCATTGCCCATGTGTTGGACTCAATGCAGCTTCGTGGCAAGGAACAGACTATCCTCATGGTCGGTGATCGTATCCACGATATTGATGGCGCGGGAGAATTCGGAATCGAAACAGTTGCCGTTGCCTGGGGATATGGCACGACAGAAGAACGAAACGCAGCCCGCTATGAGGCTGCAACACCAGCCCAGTTGGAGAACATTGTCGATGAATGGTCGCGGATCCACTAGAGATTTCGACTTCGAACGTACCGAAAGCCTTTATGTCGTTTTTGTGTGCACGGGAAACATCTGTCGCTCCCCGATGGCTGAAGTGATTTTCCGTGATGCCGTCGAAAACGCCGGATTATCCCGCTTCGTGCGCATCCGATCCTGTGGCATTGGTGGCTGGCACGTGGGGCAAGGCGCGGATCGACGCGCTATTGCCGAACTCCGCAACGCCGGCCACGATGGCTCCCACCACCGAGCAGCCCAGCTCGGTGACCGTCACCGCTCTGCGGACCTATTCGTCGCGCTAGATGGTGGCCACGTAACCGACCTGGTGAACGCCGGGATCTTCCCCGAACGCATCCGGCTCCTCCGTTCTTTCGACCCAGCCTCCCCCGAGGACGCTGACGTCCAAGACCCCTACTACGGCGACGAGACCGGGTTCGCCACCACTCGCGCCCAGATCGAAGCTGCGGTCCCTGGCATGCTTACGTGGGTGAAGACTATGCTCGCAAGCGCCTCCGCGCGGTAGACTAAACAGATTATGAACGGCAAAGCGTGGAAAGCATTCCTGAACCCCGGGTGGATTTTCACCTTCATCCTCATCATCACCTTCACGTACGTGGCTTTCACTGTGCTTGCCCCGTGGCAGCTAGGTAAAAGCGAGGTAGTGAGCCACCGGAATGATCTGATCGCGGAGCACTTTGACAAGGAACCAGCCCCCTTCGATTCCGTCTTCACCGCTGGCGGGGTGCTCCCCCCAGACAACGAATACCTTCGCGTCGCCATTACCGGGCATTACCTGCCCGAAAGCGAAGTGATCATGCGCGTGCGCCCCGTCGAATCCGGGCCCGCGTACCACGCCCTCACCCCGTTCATGATGACCGACGGCACGACCGTCTTGGTCAACCGCGGATGGACTCGCCCCGAAAACGGGCACCTGCCCAGCGACTTCCCCGCCCCACCGACAGGCGAACACACCATCGTCGGTTACGCCCGCATCGACGAGCCCAAGCCACAGATCGCCCCCACCATCGAAGCCGACCGCCAAATGGTCACCGGCATCGACACCGAAGAGATCTCCGAGCTCACCGGCGTAACGCTAGCCCAAGACTACGTGCAGCTTGCCGACGGCGAACCCGGAGTCCTCACCGCCTTCCCACTCCCAAGGCTCGACAACGGCCCCCACCTGTCCTACGGCATCCAATGGATAGCCTTCGGCATCCTCGCCCCCATCGGCCTTGGCTACTTTGTGTTCGCCGAACTGCGCGAACGTAGCCGTGAACAGGAAGAACAGGAAGCCCTGACTACTGGGGAAGTCCGCTCCCCTGCGCCTGCTCCTTCTTCGGCACCTGCTCCGCGCCGCAGCCGCTACGGCAACGCCAAAAATCAACGAACCAGCTGGCAGCGCGATGATGAGGAGAAGTTCTAGTAAGAGCCACGGGATTTAGCGTACGGATGGGATTTTTCGGGCCTTCAAAATCCCATCGGTACGCTAAATTTTGTTACCACCCCGAAAAATGAGGCTCCGCAGTCCGACGGCTACTGCCCCCATAATCAGCTGAGTTCGCTGTGCCAGCTGTACGGCCTCAAAAATCGTTTGTGCTGTTGGGCGAGGACCGGTTCCCAAGGTTGGTCGCATTTCTACCCCGTATGAGTAGTGAGTCTCTCCCCCAAGTTGGACTCCGAGCGCCACGGCTGCTGTCGCTTCCACAGGGCCGGCATTGGGGCTGGGGTGCTGCGGGGCGTCGTTCTTCCAGGCGGCGATCGCAGCCTGTTTGTCCTTTGCTAACACAACATGCGTTACTGCGGTGAGACGAGCAGGAAGGTAGGCAAGGACGTCGTCAAGCTTGGCTGCTGCCCAACCAAAATTCCGGTACTTCTCGCTTTTATACCCGACCATCGCATCCAGCGTGTTCACACACCGGTGCAGCACGACACCCGGCGCCCCGGCGATGGCTGCCCACACGATCGGAGCGATCGCTGCATCCGACGTGTTCTCGGCGATGGACTCCACAGCGGCGCGGGCCATTCCCGCTTTATCGAGCAAATGTGGGTCGCGAGAGCAGAGCCACGGGATCCAAGCGCGAGCCGCGTCAAGATCGTTGTTGTCCAGATCCTGCGCCAATTTGCGGCCAGTTTCCTCAAGGGTGCGCCCTCCCAACGCAGCCCACAGTGCAAGTGCTGTCGTGACCGTGGGAGCTTTTCGATAAACCGCATGCGTTGCCATGACGACGGGCAGTGTCGTCACCGCGACCAGCGCAGCTCCCGCAGCTTTGGAGTCTCGGTACAAAAGCTTTTCCGCTTTGGTCACCGCGGTGCCGAAGAAGGCGACCGGGTGATAGCGCTGCGGGTCTCCAAAAATTCGGTCCAGCGTTAATCCGCCAATAATTGCTATTGCGTGCACAGCTTCAAGGTAACCACATCTTGCTGGGGTGAAGTAAAGAAAACACCCTCCCCTGGTGGTTCAGGAGAGGGTGTTCGTCTGTGCGCCCTGACGGGCTCGAACCGCCGACCTGCTGGGTGTAAACCAGCTGCTCTTCCAGCTGAGCTAAAGGCGCATACTTCGTCGCTGTGCGACTCGAAGAAGCGTATCACGCATGTGTAACTCTTCCAAAATCGCCAGTTCAGAAGGTATTTTTATTTCTTGCCAGGCTGCACCAGGCAGGAGCCTTGCCATTGGCCGACGCGGGTCGCCTTGGTTTGGACGAGGCCTGCGAGCTTCGCAGACTCGGCAATTTCACCGGCTACGAGGTGCCCTGGCTTTCCGGCTCCTGGGGTGAGGAGCCAGATCCGACCGTTTTCGGAAAGCGGACGGATGGAGTCGACGAGGCCGTCGACAAGATCGCCATCTTCTTCGCGCCACCACAGCAGTACGACGTCGCAGATTTCATCGGTGTCTTCATCGAGCAGTTCTTCGCCGATACGGTCTTCCACTGCTTCACTGATGGTGCTGTCGCAGTCTTCGTCCCAACCTACTTCTTGAACGATCTGCCCTGCTTCAATGCCCAGGAGCTGGGCGTAATCCTGGGCGCCTGCTTTTGTCGCGCCCGGAACGTCGACCACTGTGATGAACCTCCTTTTGTCTCAGCCCGTGTGAGCTGGTGAAAATGTACTCAATGGACGAAAATACCAGTTCCGACGCGGGATTACCTGCTAAGTCTCAAATAGTTGAAAAATTTTTCTTTTCCGTCATCAAACAAACAGAACCGGAAATACTCGTAACCAGAACCACATAATCACTAAATTTCGCCGTTCACCTGCACAAATAACAGCGGTCTTCACACAAAAACCTGGAAACCCGTATCCTTAATCACAGACCGACTCTCGCGAGTCAAACACCTGACAGAACCACTACGGAGGTATGCAATGGCTGATGCAGCTGAACAAAAATTCGGTGGCCACTCACCAGATGATTCCAACATCGCGCTGATCCGCGACGGTGTTGCTTCCTACCTCAACGACAGCGATCCAGAGGAAACCCAAGAATGGATGGATTCCCTGGACGGACTGCTCGATGAGTCCAGCCCAGAACGTGCACGCTACCTGATGCTGCGCCTGCTGGAACGAGCCACCGCAAAGCGCGTTGAGCTGCCTCCTCTGACGTCCACGGACTATGTCAACACGATTCCAACAACGCAGGAGCCTGAGTTC
Source organism: Corynebacterium sp. NPDC104732 (assembly GCF_055583565.1). Taxonomy (NCBI): domain Bacteria; kingdom Bacillati; phylum Actinomycetota; class Actinomycetes; order Mycobacteriales; family Corynebacteriaceae; genus Corynebacterium; species Corynebacterium sp. NPDC104732. The sequence goes on along the minus strand of NZ_JBVJNS010000006.1, from coordinate 116,212 downwards.
CCTGGCGATGAGGCGATTGAGAAGCGCTACCGTCGCTGGATGCGGTGGAACGCTGCGATCATGGTGCACCGCGCACAGCGCCCAGGTATTGGCGTGGGTGGCCACATCTCCACTTACGCAGGTGCTGCCCCACTGTATGAGGTCGGTTTTAACCACTTCTTCCGCGGTAAGGACCACCCAGGTGGTGGCGACCAGATCTTCTTCCAGGGCCACGCCTCCCCTGGCATGTACGCCCGTGCGTTCCTGGAGGGTCGCCTGACCGAGGATGACTTGGATGGTTTCCGTCAGGAAGTATCTCGCCCACAAGGTGGCCTGCCTTCCTACCCCCACCCACACGGCATGCCAGACTTCTGGGAGTTCCCAACCGTGTCCATGGGCCTTGGCCCAATGGATGCGATCTACCAGGCACGCTTCAACAAGTACCTGCACAACCGTGGCATCAAGGACACCTCCCAGCAGCATGTGTGGGCCTTCCTTGGCGACGGTGAAATGGACGAGCCGGAGTCCCGCGGCCTGATCCAAATGGCTGCTCTCAATGGCCTGGATAACCTCACCTTCGTGGTCAACTGCAACCTGCAGCGTCTCGACGGCCCAGTCCGCGGTAACACCCAGATCATTCAGGAACTCGAGTCCTTCTTCCGCGGCGCCGGCTGGGAAGTCATCAAGGTGGTATGGGGCCGCGAGTGGGATGCCCTCCTGGAAAAGGACAAGGATGGCGCGCTCGTTGACATCATGAATAACACGCCAGACGGCGACTACCAGACCTTCAAGGCTAACGACGGAGCGTACGTCCGCGAGCACTTCTTCGGCCGTGATCCACGCACCTTGAAGCTGGTCGAGGACATGACTGACGAAGAGATCTGGGCACTGCCACGTGGTGGTCACGACTACCGCAAGATCTACGCAGCCTACAAGCGTGCGATGGAAGAGACCGGTCGACCAACGGTCATCCTGGCACATACGATTAAGGGCTACGGCCTCGGCCACAACTTCGAGGGCCGCAACGCCACCCACCAGATGAAGAAGCTGACTCTGGATGATCTGAAGTTGTTCCGCGACAAGCAGGGCATTCCAATTTCCGATGAGGAATTGGAGAAGGACCCATACCTGCCGCCATACTTCCACCCAGGTAAGGATGCTCCTGAGATTAAGTACATGCTGGAACGTCGTAAAGAGCTCGGCGGCTTCCTTCCAGAGCGTCGCGACAAGTACGAGCCGATTGCTGTCCCTGACATCGATGCGTTGAAGTCCATGCGTAAGGGCTCCGGCAAGCAGCAGGTAGCCACCACCATGGCGGTGGTACGTACCTTCAAGGAACTCATGCGTGACAAGAGCCTCGCCGAGCGCCTGGTGCCGATCATCCCAGATGAGGCACGTACCTTCGGTATGGACTCCTGGTTCCCAACCTTGAAGATCTACAACCCGCACGGCCAGAACTACACCCCGGTGGACCACGACCTGATGCTGTCCTACCGCGAGGCCACCGACGGCCACATCCTGCACGAGGGCATCAACGAGGCTGGTTCCACGGCGTCCTTCATCGCGGCAGGTACCTCCTACGCAACGCACGGTCACGCCATGATCCCGCTCTACATCTTCTACTCGATGTTCGGTTTCCAGCGCACCGGCGACTCCATCTGGGCTGCTGCTGATCAAATGGCCCGCGGCTTCCTGCTCGGCGCCACTGCTGGTCGCACCACCCTGACCGGTGAAGGCCTGCAGCACATGGACGGTCACTCCCCTGTGCTCGCTTCCACCAACCCCGCGGTGGTCAGCTACGACCCTGCCTTCGCATACGAAATTGCGCACATCGTGCGTGAAGGCATTGACCGCATGTACGGCCCAGGCCGCGGTGAGAACGTCATCTACTACCTGACGATCTACAACGAGCCTGTGTCTCAGCCGGCGGAGCCAGAGAACCTGGATGTGGAGGGTCTGCACAAGGGTATCTACCAGTACGCCGTGGGCGAAGGCACCGGCCATGAGGCCAACATCCTTGCGTCCGGTATCGGCATGCAGCAAGCTCTCCGCGCCGCTGAAATGCTGCGCGAGAGCTACGGTGTCCGGGCCAATATCTTCTCTGTCACTTCCTGGAACGAGCTGGCACGTGAGGGCGCGGCACGCGACCTGGAGCAGCTGCGCAACCCGGCAGCTGAGCTGGAGGAGCCGTTCGTCACCAAGCAGCTGTCGAAGGTGTCCGGCCCATTTGTCGCGGTCTCTGACTTTGCGACGGCCGTCCCAGAGCAGATCCGCAAGTGGGTTCCGGGCGACTACACCGTCCTCGGCGCCGATGGGTTCGGTTTCTCCGACACCCGCGCTGCGGCCCGCCGCTTCTTCAACATCGACGCGGAATCCATCGTCGTTGCGGTTCTGGCTGGCCTGGCCCGCGAGGGGAAGATCGATATGTCCGTGGCAGCGCAGGCTGCGGAGAAGTTCCAACTGACCGACCCAACAGCCGTCTAGGAGCTTGACGAGCTAGCCCCTGGGAGAATCCTCTCCTAGGGGTTTTCTTGTTGGCTGAGCAGGTCGTCCAATGCTTCGTTGACCATGGTGGGTGCTTCGAGGATCATCATGTGGCCGCAGCGGTCGCATTTCCGCAGCGTTGCTGAGGGCCACAGCTCCATGATGCGGTTGCTTTGAGATAGTGGCGTGACGTGGTCGTCATTGCCCACCAGCACGAAACCGGGCAGGGATGACAGTCGCTCGGCGGCCGCTACTTCAGAGTGATGTTCTAGGTCGTCGAAGAATCCGATGAAGGTGGCTAGCGGGGTTCGGTGAATCATTTCTGCGTGGAATTTCACCAGGTTGTATGGGGTGGAGATGCGTTTGAAGACGGTGGCTGCCAGGGCCGGTGCTAGCAGCTTTCCCATTTCGTCGCGGAATTGGTTCACCATTTCTGGTGCATTTTGCATCGCTTCCAATGCAGTGTCCCCAAGTTGCGTGGTCAGCAGCTGCGGGGTGCCTTGGGCTGACAGTGAGTCGATGGAGGTGGCGATCAGCATGACGCCCTTGATTCGACTGTAGATTTCGGGCGAGCACCTGCGGATGGCGTTGAGGACGACGTGCCCTCCGAGCGAATGGCCGACCAGATACAGCGGGTCTTCCGGCGCTAATGACTCAATGACCGCGAGGACGTCATCGGCGGTGGCGTCGATAGTGCACTCCTCTGGTGGGACTTCCCCGGTTTCTCCGTGCCCGCGTAGGTCCATGAGGAGGCTGCGCACTGTGGGGTGGTGAGCGATGAGGTGCTGTACTTGGAGGAAGTACGATTCTGCAGCGAGAGTGAACCCATGAATAAAGACGACAGTGGCGGATGGGTCGTCGGGCCCTGCGACGTAGGCTGCCACATTTAAGTCCCCGGAAGCGACGTTATGGCGTTCACTGATGTCGCTCAGCCGTGGCACGTCGGAATGCCCGGGGAGGATGCCGCGGACGAATCGAGCCAAGAACTGGGGCACTGCCATGGTGAGCTACTTTCTCAGGGTATTCTTGAGGAACCAACTAGTCGCCGGATGAGGGGTTTTCATGTCTGACTCTCAGAGTACGTTCACTACGCTTCGCAACATCATCGTTGAAAGCACTGGATATGACCCTGACGATGTCTCCCTCGAGTCCAACATCGTCTCCGACCTCGCGGTGGATTCCCTCTCCATTGTAGAGATCGCGGTCCGCGCCGAGGACGCCTTCGGAGTCTACATCGGCGATAAGGACGCAGCAGGCTTTACGACGGTCGGGGACTTCGTCACTTTTATCGACGAACATCGCGAAAGTTAGTCCACTAACCGCATTGAGACGTCGAACTCGTAGCGCTGGCGCAACTGCGTCAGCTCGCGCATAAACAGCTCTAGTTCTTCAGTGGTCCCAGTGATAACCTGGCGCGTTCCGATGGTTCCAGGCAGGATGGAACGCTCCCAGCGGGTGCACCATGTGGCCTCGAGTGGGTCGATCCCGGGGATTTCTAATTCGGGCGCGCTGGGAATGCAACGCACCATGAGTTCTTCGACGTCGGGCCGCAGTTTGCGGGGCATGGCGTCGATAAGCAGCACCGCGGTGCAGGCAACGGGTGCGTGGGTGACAAATGTGGTCAAAGCGAGTCCTTTTGTAGAGATACAGATTAAGACGAGAACGTCTTCCCCAACGGACTCGGCGCATCGCTCAAAAAACTCTAGATGACACCCGCATTTTTACGCACCAGAAATCACGCCAGCAACCCTCAAGTAGTGCTTGAATCCCCCATTTATTCAAGCTTTAGTTCAGGGTTAGCCACAGCTGTTCATTGAAATCAGACCATAGCGGTTTAGCCCAATCACCGAACACACGGTTCGTGAGCACCACGCAGCCGTGCCCCGATTCGGGATGCACCCACAAAAACGTGCCGGCCTGCCCGAAGTGCCCCACCACTTCCGCAGGCATCGAAGGCCCCGTCCAGTGAGGCGATTTCTCTCCCTTGATTTCAAAGCCCAAGCCCCACGGGCAGGGCACCTGACGCCCATAGCCTGGCACGATGCCGGCCAGCGTCGGGAAGTGTGGGGTGAACGCGTCATGGAGGGTGGTGGCGTCGATAAGCTGCGGCGACAGCAGCTCGGTGGCGAACCGCTGCAGGTCCCGCACCGTCGACTTTGCGCCGTGCCCCGCCCACGCGTGAAACTGCGTGGCTGTCATGCCCAGCGGTTCAAAGACGGCCTCGCGCAGGTAGTCGGGAAAGGCGATGCCAGCTAGCTTTTCGACGCCGTCAGCCAGAATCTCAAAGCCCGCAGAAGAGTAGATGCGCCGATCCTCCGGGGCCCGCTCGCTCTCACGGGTGGCAAAGCCAACGCCGGAGGCATGGGCGAGCAGGTGCTCGACTGTCGCAGGCCCCATCGGGGTATCTAGTTCAAACACCCCCTCTTCCAGCGCGACCAGGAAACCGTAGGCACTCAGGAGCTTTGTGACGCTGGCCAACTCATACACTCGGTCAATATCACCAAAGGTTTCATCATGAACACCAACAAGGCCGGCAGACACATTGTCTACCGGCCAGTTTTCCAGGCCAGCAAAGAAACTCATGGCCTTAAGTGTAGTAGCTAGCTCGCAACAGCCTTGGGGTCATCAAAAACGTTCTTCTCCCAAATTCCCTCACGCTTCGATACCACCAACGGAACCAGCGCCTGACCAGTCACATTCACCGCAGTGCGCCCCATGTCCACGATCGGATCAACAGCAAGCAGCAGACCAACACCCTCCAGAGGCAGACCCAAAGTAGACAGAGTAAGGGTGAGCATCACCGTCGCACCCGTGGTACCAGCGGTGGCAGCCGAACCAATGACGGACACGAACGCGATGAGCAAGTAATCCGTAGCACTCAGCGGAATGCCGTAGAACTGGGAGACGAAGATCGCGGCAATCGCCGGGTAGATCGAGGCGCAGCCGTCCATCTTGGTGGTGGCACCCAGGGGCACCGCGAAGGATGCATAGGAGCGTGGCACACCGAGGGCCTGCTCAGTGGCTCGTTCCGTCACAGGCATAACACCCATGGATGAACGCGTGACGAAGCCAAGAGAGGTCACAGGCCATACCTTGCGGAAGAACTGCATCACCCGAATGCCGTGCATCTTCAACACTGCGGGGTAAATAACCGCGATCACGATGGCAAGGCCTAGGTAAATAGCCAGCACGAACTTGCCGAGCGAGCCCAATGCTTCCCACCCATACACGGCAACGGCTTTACCGATCAGCGCCGCGGTACCGATCGGCGCCAGGCGGATGATCCACCACAGCACCTTTTGGATGATCTCCAGCAGGCTGGAAGTAAATTCCAGCACCGGTTCAGCCTTCTGCCCCACCTTGATCGCCGCGATGCCAAACACGATGGAGATCAGCAGCAACTGCAGCACATTGAAGTTCACCGCTGCCGCATCCTGCTTTAGGGTCACCCCAAGACCCATAATATTGCTCGGCACCAGGCCCTGGACAAACGCCCACCATGAGCCAACAGAGCTCGGGGCCTTGGCGTTCGCCACATCGACACTGGTGTTCTGCCCTGGGTTAATCAGCAGCCCCACCCCAATGCCGGCAACAACCGAAGCGAAAGCGGTAATGGCGAACCACAGGATGGTCTGCCATGCCAACCGGGCCGCATTGGTGACCTGGCGCAGATTTGCGATCGACGTGACCACCGCGGTGACGATCAGAGGTGGAATGAGCACCTTCAGCAAACTGACGTAGGCGCTGCCTATTTCTGTAAGCCCCTTGGTGAGCCAGTTTCCCTCCCCAAGCTGCCGTGCGATGAAGCCGAGAATGAGGCCGGCGATGAGACCGTAAATGATTTGAGCACCGAAGCTCGTGAACCTACTCTTCTGCATTTTTAGACCATTCTGTCTACTTATTTCCGTTTTAGTAAAATGGAGAGTACGCCTGTTATGCAGCAATTGCAATTCATATACTAGACCTATTGGTCTACATTGGTCGGCACAGAAAAAGGGCTAGGCCTTCTGACCTAACCCTTTTTAACCTTGTGGGGCCAGCGGGGCTCGAACCCGCGACCAATGGATTATGAGTCCACGGCTCTAACCGACTGAGCTATAGCCCCAACGCACATGAGTATATCCAGTGAAGATAGCCAAAATAAAAACCACCCCCCTATTGTCATAAAACCGGCAACTACCTGGCGATTTGATTTAAAACGACGCCAGCCTATATAGTTACTACTCGTTGCAAGGGAGACCTTGAAAACACCTTCCTCCATAGCTCAGTTGGCAGAGCATGCGACTGTTAATCGCAGGGTCACTGGTTCGAGCCCAGTTGGAGGAGCAAGTTGAAACCGCCTCTGTTTAGAGGCGGTTTTTTTAATTCTCTGAGCACCAGCGCTCTCCTGGCCTAAAACCAGTTAACCCCGACATTACTCCCCCGAGGTTGCTCCAAAAACGCTTCAACGAGCCCGAACTTCGGGAGGGTAATGTCGGGGCCAAGAGCCAAACAAAGGTTCAGCAACACACTCCCACTTCAAATCACTTCTCAGATTTCACAAAAGCCACTACTGCCCCAATCAGGCATAGCATTAGCACCCCGAGCACCATGATCAGCTGATTCTGCAGCACCCAGGTCTGCGCTGCGTGCTGCGCCTCAACACTTAAGAAACTGGGCAGTCCGGTGGTTCCGTTCGTGCGGATAAAGAGTACCCCGATAGCAATAAACAACAGCCCGGAAGCCATCGAAATACTGTTTAGCCGAAGCGATCCAACGGAGAATTCGTGGCCTCGGAGCCAGCGGGCGTCGTTAAGCTTGCGTGCGTCCCACGCCCACGCCAGCAGAAACAGGGGCACTACCATGCCCAGCGCATACATCGCCATGATGAGGGCACCATAAAGCGCGCTGGTGGAGACAAGGGCAGTGGTGAGCACCGCGCCGAGCAGCGGGCCCGCACAAAAGCCCGCGAAGCCGTACACCGCACCTAGCGCACATACCGCCAGCCAGCTTGTGCCACGCACTCGGCTGTTGAGGCGGGACAGGCCTGGAATGTTGAAGCCTTTGCCGAAGAAAGAGATGATGCCGAAGAGGATCATCATGAGGCCACCGATCAAGATCAGCGTCGAACGGTGCACCAACAGCGCCTGCCCGAACCACCCCACACCTGCACCGAGCGGGACAAGCACCGCCGCAAGCCCCAGGAAAAATACGGCGGTACGGGCCACAAGCTGACGCTTCGAGCTGAACGCGTACGCGAAAAACGCCGGTAGCAGCAACGCCGAACACGGGCTAAGCAGCGAAAACACCCCCGCTACCAACGCCCCAACGATACCTATTTCAATCATGACACTCACCATAGAGCACCCACCCAGGTGCCGACGCGTTGCGTCGTGAGGTACGCTGGCTGGCATGATTCAGTTTGTTGTTGGTGCCGCCGCCGGCTACGTCTTAGGCACAAAAGCAGGACGACGCCGATTCGAACAAATCAAAAAAGGCTACGAAATCGCCGTCAATTCCCCCGCCTCCAAGGCTGCGGTACGCGCCACCCGCCGCGCCATCGCCAACAAACTTGACCCAGAACCGCGCATGAAGGAAGTCAAGAACCTGCGCCGGGACGACGGCTCCCAGATCCTCGAGCCCGACCACGATTAACCGCTGGCGAATTTGTGGCTTCAATTGACCAAAAACCACCCCCGCTGTGGCCAAATAGAACCACAAATTCGACCTACCTAAAAGCTCGCGCCAACAGCTCTCGTCGGGCCTGCTCCAGTGCTAATAAGTCCGCGAAGAGGGAGTTGTAGGCTTCCTCGTCGTCGGAGGGGCGCATGCGCTGCAATTGCCCTTTGAGCTGCGCAATTTGGTTCCCGACGCGGACTTCCTGCAAGCGTGAGAGCACGCTGTCGGTGTATTTTTCTAGCTCTTCTTCGGAGCAGTTGATCTGTTCGACGGCAAGCTCAGACAGTAGTGATCGGCCGAGCAGGTCTAGCTGTTCTGCGATGGTTGGCAACCACTCCATGCCTTGCGCTGCTCCCGCGACAACTCCGCCACCAGCCATGATCGCGGCACGGAGTGCGGAATATTGGGGCTGCGTAAAACACTCTGCTGCTAGTCCGTCGAAGTATTCTCCGGCTAGCAGCGGGTACTGCAGGGCGATTTTTAAGGATTCTCGTTCGGGCCACAGCGCGGGATCACGGGGATCTGGCAGGCCTGTGGGGGCTGCGGGGGCAGAAACCACGGCGGCGCCCGGTCGGCGCGCTTCCTTTTCTACCTGGCGCACGATATCAGTGGGGTCTGCCCAGCCCACCCAGCCGGCGAGCTGTCGGGCATATTCTTTGCGCAAGGTGGTGTCGCGGATCCCGGCGACGACGGGGACGGCGCGGCGGATCGCTTGCAGTCGTCCTTCCGCTGAGTCGAGTGAAAATTCGGAAATGGTGGCCCGCAGTACGAATTCGAACATCGGGATGCGGGAGGCGATGAGGTCACGGACGGCGCCGTCGCCACGCGCGAGGCGCAGATCGCACGGGTCCATCCCTTCAGGGGCCACAGCCACGAACGATTGGCCGGTAAATTTCTGGTCGCCCTCGAAGGCGCGCATCGCGGCTTTTTGGCCGGCTTCGTCGCCGTCGAAGGTGTAGATCAGCTCGCCACGGAAGTAGTTGTCATCGAGCATGATGCGACGCAGCATTTGCAGGTGTTCGTCGCCGAACGCGGTACCGCAGGAGGCGACGGCGGTGGTCACGCCGGCGGCATGCATGGCCATGACGTCGGTGTACCCCTCCACCACTACAGCTTGGTGGCCAGCCGCGATGGACTTTTTGGCCATGTCGAGTCCGAAGAGGACGCGTGACTTGTTGTAAAGCAGGGTGTCACGCGTGTTCATGTATTTGCCGAGCTTATCGTCGTCGAAAAGCTTACGCGCACCAAAGCCGATGACGTCACCAGCCGTGTTTCTAATTGGCCACAGCAGGCGGCGGTGGAACTGGTCGATGGGACCGCGTTTGCCCATTTTGGACAGGCCCGCCGCCTCAAGTTCTTCGAAGGTGAAGCCCTTGCGCAGCATGTATTTGGTCATGGTGTCCCAGCCGGCGGGCGCGTAGCCGCAGCCGAATTGGTGGGCGTGGTCCGCGGAGAACCCGCGCTGGGTGAGGAAGTCGCGGGCAGGAGCGGCCTCCGGGGTTTCCAGCTGGGCGACGTAGTATTCGTGGGCGTAGCGGTTAGCCAAGATAAGGCGCTGCCGAGTGCCGGGCTCTTCACGACGCCCCGGTCCCCCACCCTCATAGTTAATGTGATACCCGATTTTGTCCGCACAAATTTCCACCGCTTCCGGGAAGGAAATATGTTCCATCTTCATCAGGAACGCAAAGACATCGCCGCCTTCCCCGGAGGAAAAACAGTGGAAGTAGCCACGGTTGGGGCGAACGTGGAAAGACGGGGTCTTTTCGTCCTTGAACGGAGACAACCCCTTCATGGAGTCTGCGCCGGCAGGCTTCAACTGCACATATTCGCCGACGATCTCTTCGATGGGAGTTCGTTCACGGATCGCTTCGATGTCGCTTTGTGGGATCCTGCCTTTGGCCATGGCTTCTACCATAGTTGGTTGTGTCAAAATGGGAGTCATGGCATCAACCTCTAAAGCATTAGCTGGGCTCGGCGGCGCGGCCGTTGTGCTGGCTGCCGCGTTTTTCGGCCTTGATCTGGGAGAGAACGCACCAGACCAGGAGCCGAAGCAGACATCGGTGGTGCGCAGTGACAACGAATGCCCCGTCGCCACGCTTCCTGCCGAGGTCAACCCCGTGATCGACGGCATCCTGGGCGGTAAAAAGCCGAAGTACCCGGAAAACGATGGGGTTCGCTTCGGCAACTACGAAGGGCACCTGCCCAAAAAAGACAAGAACTACTACCGCGAATACACCGTGGACACCCCGGGCCTGAATCACCGGGGCGAGCGCCGCATCATCACCGGGGGCGGTACCAAGGCCGACCCTGAGGTGTGGTACTACACCGATGACCATTACGAGAGTTTCTGTGAGATCCCCGATGCCGAATAAAACGCTGCTTATCGACGCCCGCCGCGCCACCACTCTCCCCCAGCTTTTTGCCCTGGTGGCCGGCGCGCACCAGCCCACCCCGCGAAACCTCGACGGCTTCGCTGACTTCGTGCGCGACGCCCACCTAGCCGCACTCGTATTAAAAGGCTGCCGCCTGCAGATCGCCGACTACACGGCCCTGGCTAATGTGTGCCGCGACCTGGGGGTACGGGTAGAAACCCGCTAGACAAAGAACCCGGAGACCTCCGCCGAGTTGCGGGCGATTCGCTCCAAGCGGGTTTCCGTCATGGAGGCGATCTGGTCAATGACCACCCGCTGCCGCGCCGCATCGGAATCAGCGAGCGCGAACCAGGACTGGAACATCGGGTCCAGGGTTCCTGGGGCGCCAAGCATGAGGTAGTCGTACACCCGACAGATGCGTTCGCGCTGCCGATCTTGGCGTGCCAAGTGCCCCGGATCATCCATCACGTACAGCACCGCGATCGTTTTGAGCAGTTTCACTTCATTGCTCGCAGCCTCCGGAACGATCAAGTCCCCATGTTGGCGCCCAATGTGGTCGTTTCCCGCCAACGTCGAGGCGATGGTGATCCCCACGTAGCGTCCCACGAGTTCCGAGGTCATCGCCTTAAGCGCCACCAGTGAACTCAGCGACGCGTCGTACTCTGAAGCAGCGCGCACCACGGCGAGCTGGCGGAGGCGGTCGGCGGCGTCGACGAGTGCCTCCGGCTCTCCCCCGAAAGCTCGCGCGCCTTTTTCCGCCAGTGCTGCTAGCTCCACCAAATCCCACAGCACCGCCAGGTCGATGCGCCCGGACACGATGCCGTCCTCCACGTCATGCACCGAATAGGCGATGTCATCCGACCAGTCCATCACCTGTGCTTCCATAGGTTTGCGGTGATCCTCGTGCCCGGCGCGCAGCCAAGCCAGCAGGTCAGCGTCATCATCATAGGCCCCGTATTTGCGGGGATTGTGCTCGCGGGTCCACGGGTATTTACAGGCGGCGTCGAGGGAGGCACGGGTGAGGTTGAGGCCGAGGCTTTCGGGGCCACGCATAACTTTGGGCTCCAGTCGGCTCAAGATGCGCAGCGTTTGAGCGTTGCCTTCAAAACCGCCGCACAGGTCCGCGAGTTCGTTCAGTGCCACTTCCCCGTTGTGCCCATAGGGCGGATGGCCGATGTCATGGGAAAGCGCTGCGAGTTCGCACAGATCCTGATCCAGCCCCAGTCCGCCACCGATACCGCGGGAGATTTGGGCAACTTCCAGGGAGTGCGTCAGCCTGGTTCGCGGGGTGTCGCCGTCGCGCGGGCCGACGACCTGGGTTTTGTCTGCTAGGCGTCGCAGTGCGGCGGAGTGCAGCACCCTGGCTCTGTCGCGGGAAAAAGCGCCACGGTGTTCTTCGTCGCCCCCGGCCATGGCGCTGCCCTTGGTGGGTTCAACGAAGCGTCGCTCGGTGTCGACCTCGGAGTACTGGTACTGCGTATTCACACCCAAGATTGTGCCCCTTTTCCTGGGAAATCGGGGCGCACCTCGCCGTCGTAAGGCGAAATGCTGCAGTATCCTTAACCAGTATGAGAAGCCTTCGTACTTTCAGCGCTCTTTCCTTGTGCACGATCAGCCTTGGGCTGGGGTGTGCGTGGCCTGCCGTCGCGGCAGAGTATCAAGTGGTGGCGCAGGCCCCTACTACCTACTCCTCTACCGTCACTGATAACGCGGATGTGTTGTCCCCAGCGCAAAAACAGGAGCTGGAAACAAGGATTAAACAGGTGCAAAAGGACACCCAGAAGAAGATTTACGTGGTGTATGCCACGGATTTCGCTGGGTTAGAAGGCACGACGTGGGCGAAGCAGGCACAGCGTGCGAATGCGGGAACCAATGTGCTGATCGTGGGCATTTCCCCGCAAACGCGTGACTATGGCATTGCGGCGGGCAAGGATTTTAGTGATTCCGACCTTAAACGCATCGATAAGGCTGTGTACAGCAAGCTGGTAGACGAGGATTACTTCGGTGCCGGTATGACCGCCGCGGATGAGGTCGCGGGTAACTCCAGCTCCGGCCTGGACGGGGAATCGCTTGGATGGTTGGGTGGCGGCGCCGCTGCCGTGGGCGCTCTCGGTATCGGTGCTTACGCGATGCGCCGGCGCTCTAAAACCAAAGCGAACGTGGCGATGGTTTCGGACGCCCGGAAGATCGATCCGAAGGATACTCGGGCTATTGGCCAGCTGCCGATCGAGGTGTTGGAGGAGCGCGCCCGGGAGGAGCTCGTGTCTACCGATGAGTCGATCCGCCGTGGCCGCGAAGAGCTGGACCTTGCGATTGCTGAATTCGGGGCGGAGCGCGCCCGGCCGTTCACCAAGGCGATGAACCACTCCACGACCACGCTGCAGCGCGCCTTTGGGCTGAAGCAGCGGCTTGACGACGCCATTCCCGAATCCGAAGCGGAGCGTCGCGCCATACTGGTAGATATTATTTCCAGCTGTGGCCAGGCGGACGACGCGTTGGACCGGGAAGCCGCCGAGTTCACGGAAATGCGCAACCTGCTGATTCACGCCGATACCAGGGTGGAAGAGCTCACCCGAACCACGATTGAACTTAGGACACGGATCCCGCAGGCTGAGGCGACGCTCACTGAGCTGCAAGGCCGCTACGAGTCCACGGTCATCGCGGGTATTTCCGACAATGCTGAACTGGCCGCCGCGGCGCTCGACGAGGCGGAAAAATCCCTCGAGTCCGCTCGAGCCGTGGTTCATCTGCCGGCCGGCGAGCAGGGCCGACTGATTGAGGATATCCGCCGGACAGAAACCGCCGTCCAGAAAGCCGACAAGCTGCTGGCTGGTGTCGAGCACGCGGAGGAAAACATCGCGCTCGCCCGCGATAAGTACCACAGCCTGGTCGCTGAAATCACCGCGGAGATCACCGAAGCCGGCCAGTTGGAGCAGCAAGGCAAGCAACAGGGAACGCAAGCCGATTGGGAGGCGCTGCGCAAGGCCGTCGCCGCTGCGCAGTCCGCGTTGTCCAGCGCCGAAGCCCAATTCAGCACCGACCCGCTCAGCGCCTATGACGACCTGATCACCGCCGACACGCACTTGGACGAACACCTCGACGCAGTCCGTGCATCCGCCACGGACCAAGCCCGCACTTTGCAGGTCTTCGACAACACCATGCGGTCCGCCAACAGCGCCATCCAGGCCGCGGAGGATCTGATTTCCACCCGTGGCCGAGTGGTGCGCTCTCAGGCACGCACACAGCTTGCCGACGCCAAGAGCCTGTTCGCCCAAGCCTTGAATATTCGGACGAGTAATACGCGCCAAGGCATTGACTTCGCCCGCCAGTCGCTGACCGCTGCGCAACGTGCTGCCCGATCAGCACAAAACGACATTGATGATTACCGTCGCCAGCAGTCTTCGGGTGGCTCTAACATGGGCGGCATCATCACCGGCATGCTGATTAACGAAATGCTCAGCGGCGGCAACCGTGGCGGCTTCGGAGGAGGCTTTGGCGGCGGATTTGGTGGCGGTAGCTTCGGTGGCGGCGGTGGCGTCACCGGTGGGAAGTTCTAACTACACCCGGGGTCTGCGAACCGGGGAATCCACAAGGACGCAGGCCCAGCTCAGGAACACCGCATGAACTGTCGGTAAGATGTCAGCCAGCTCGGTGCCGATCAGCTCGACCTTGCCACTAATCATGGGACGCACATGCGCCAGCACGCCCCGAGCGCCCCGAATCACCCGCTCTTTACGCCACACCGAAGTCCGCTCCAAGGCGTAGGAAGTGTCGCCGCAATTGGCCACCAGCGTGCTCACGGTGAAACCACGCTGGTAGACGGTGTACACGTCCCCGTTCGTGGAGGTCGCCCGGGCCCGAAAGCGCAGCGGGCCCGGCGACGACTCAATGAGCAGCCTGTCCCCCTCAATATCAATGACATCGGAACGAACCGTCGCCAGGAGCCGACCGGTCGAATCATGCAATTCATTACCGGTCCACGTCCAGCGCGGATACTGTTCCGACATGTAGCCGTCCTTAGAGGAAGAAGTACAACAGGATGAGGGGACTCAGGATCAGCAGGATTACCGTGAGGATCCAGCTGGAACCCACCAAACGCTGTTCCAGCGCGATGCGTGACAGCCACGCCAGGAACACCCGTTGCTCTTCATCTAACTTCGCGTCCGGCTCAAAATCCACCGCTACGTGGCGCACACCGTGGTTGGCACCGGTAAACTGGCCCAGCTTCACATCGTTTTCATCGATGATCCAATCGGACTTTTGTTCATTGATGAAGTCGATGGAACGCTCGCCCATGCGCGCCACGAAACGCTTCGACCGCTTGAAGCCCTTTTCTGCTTCGGCAACCCATTCCACGTCGCCACAGGTTGCGCGGGCAGTGGCGTCGTGAAGCTCGAAGCTCCACGTGCGCCCCGCGACCTCGGCGGTGGCGGTGGTGTCATTTTCCAGCTGGAACGTCGTGACCTCGCGCCCGTCCTCGGACAGGGTGATCGCGTGGTCCTGACGCTTGCCCCATTGCATTGCTGTCATGCGCTTAGCAACCAACCAGGCGCTGCGCGAGGTAGCCCTGCAACTCAGCGAGCGGGACACGCTCCTGGCTCATGGTGTCACGCTCACGCACCGTCACAGCCTGGTCCTCCAGGGTGTCGAAGTCAACGGTGACACAGAACGGCGTACCAATCTCATCCTGACGACGGTACCGGCGACCGATCGCACCGGAGGTGTCGTACTCGATGTTCCACAGGCCACGCAGCTGGTTCGCGATCTCCGTTGCAGGACCCGCCAGCTCTTCCTTCTTCGACAGTGGCAGCACCGCCACCTTCACAGGAGCCAGACGGCGGTCCAGCTTCAGTACCACGCGCTTATCCACACCGCCCTTGGCATTTGGTGCCTCGTCTTCGGTGTAGGCGTCGATGAGGAAAGCCATCATCGAACGGGTCAAACCGAAGGACGGCTCAATCACGTATGGGTGGTACTTCTCGCCAGAAACCTGGTCAAAGTACTTCATGTCATCGGTAGAGTGCTCCGTGTGCTGGGAGAGGTCGTAATCGGTACGGTTCGCCACACCCATCAGCTCGCCCCACTCATTGCCGCCAAAGCCGAAGCGGTACTCGAAGTCAATCGTGCGATCCGAGTAGTGCGCGCGCTCGTCAGCAGGAACGTCGAACTGACGCAGGTTCTCTGGGTTAATCCCCAGGTCAATGAACCAGTTCCAGCACGCCTCAACCCACTCATCGAACTTTGCGTCCACCTCAGATGGGTGAACGAAGTACTCGATCTCCATCTGCTCAAATTCGCGGGTACGGAAGATGAAGTTACCCGGGGTGATCTCATTGCGGAATGCCTTACCCATCTGGCCAATGCCAAACGGTGGCTTCATACGCGCAGTGGTAGCAACGTTCTTGAAGTTGATGAAGATACCCTGGGCGGTCTCTGGACGCAGGTAGGCCAAACCTTCCTTGTCATCTACCGCACCCAGGTAGGTCTTCATCAGACCGGAGAACAGCTTCGGCTCGGTCCAGTTACCAGGCTGCCCCGTCTCAGGGTCATTGATGTCGGCCAATCCGTTTGCCGGTGGGTGGCCGTGCTTCGCCTCGTAGGCCTCGATCAGGTGATCCGCGCGGTACCTCTTATGGGTGTGAAGTGACTCCACCAAAGGATCGGTGAACGTCTCCACGTGGCCGGACGCTTCCCACACCTGGCGTGGCAAAATGATGGAAGAATCCAAGCCCACAACGTCCTCACGGGCCTGCACAAACGTCCGCCACCATTGGCGCTTGATGTTTTCCTTGAGTTCAACGCCCAGCGGGCCGTAGTCCCACGCCGAACGAGTACCACCGTAAATCTCACCACATGGGTAGACCAATCCACGGCGTTTCGCCAGGTTAACTACGGAATCGATTACTGAAGCCACGACACTCCTTGAGGGGTTGTCCCACCGCTTTCACACACCGAGGTAACCATGTTCGCCCAATTCCGGAGTGAACCGGCGACGCATGCTTCCACGGCGGCTGCGATGAAGTTAAGGTTTGACTCGACTGGCTGCCGAGCTTGACTTGTGTTCTCAAGTGTAACCAAGTGTGCTCAAAGTCCCTCAACTAGCCCTTGACCTGCTATTCCAAGGTGGGATTAACTGGACATATAAGGCAATTCTTGCCTGTTCACTTCAGTTACGGTCAGGAGTGAGTGACAGTGAGCGACACTGTAAACCTTGCTACAGATTTTTCCGGCGCCCAACAGATCATTCGTGCGCTGGATTCAGAGCTACGTATGAAGATTGTGTACCTGCTCAATGAATCCCCCAAGTGCGTCCACGAGCTAGTTGAAACACTCGGATCAAGCCAACCTCTTATCAGCCAGCACCTCAAAGTACTGCGCACGGCTGGGTTGGTCGACAACGTCCGCCACGGCCGGGAGATGTATTATTCCCTGACCAATATCGACGCAATGTCCATTCTGGATGCAGCCCTGAAAATATCTGCACCATCGTGATGATACAAAGGTTGTAGACGTGGTAACTTAATTTTTCAACGACTGTTTAACCATAATGGAAAGGCATGACGTCGGCCATGACCCCTCGCAGCGAGTCTCCAATTCCTAAGTTAGGCCAGCGCAGCACCCGCCAGCGCGCCGCGGTGATTGAAGTGCTCCGCGACACTGACACCTTCTCTTCCGCGAAGCAGATCCACCATGAGCTCACCGCGCGTGACCTCAAGGTAGGGCTCACCACGGTGTACCGTACGCTGCAATCGCTCTCTGAGATCAACGCGGTGGATGTCCTCCACATGTCTACCGGGGAAACCCTCTACCGCCACTGTGAATCCGAGCACCATCACCACCACCTGGTGTGCACCAAGTGTGGTGCCACCGTGGAAATCGAAGGCAGCGAAGTTGAGCAGTGGGCCAATCGAGTGGCCAAGGAAAACGGCTACACCCTCGAAGGGCACACCGCGGAAATCTTCGGGCTGTGCCCGAAATGCGCAGCATAACCTGCCTACGCTACTGACACCCCAAAGATCCATCCCAGCCCGTAGGTGATCGCGGCTGCCCCCAGCCCGATCGCCACCTGGCGCAATGCCCGCGCCAGCGGTGGCGCGCCCGAGAGCACACCGACCACACCGCCGGTGAGCATCAACGCAATCGCCACCAGCACGCAGGCAATAATCGCCGCCAACGATGTGGAAAGCCCGAAGAAAAACGGGACAATGGGGATCAGAGCTCCCGAAGCGAAGAACAAAAACGACGCGACCGCAGCGGCCAAACCACTACCGACCACTTCGCCCTTATTCTGGTCGGTGTCCAACGCCTGTGAGGCCGACGGGTGATGGATCGACTGAATCACCAGCGAAGCCCGTTGCATCGCTTCTTCCGGATTCATCCCCCGGGCGCGATACACTAGCGCGAGTTCATTCGCGTTCACATCCAGCGCCGGGATCGCGTCAGCAGCCTGTGGATTCGGCTTTGAGGCGTCGAGAAGCTCGCGTGCCGACGACACCGAGATGTACTCGCCCGCCCCCATTGACAGCGCGCCGGCCAGCAACCCCGAAATGCCCGTTAGCAGCACAAAGTGGTTGGACACCCCGGACCCCACAATGCCCAAAACCAGCGCGAGGTTTGATACCAAACCGTCGTTCATGCCGAACACGGCTGCGCGGAAATTGCCGGACATCTGTTCCCGTCCCCGCTCCGCCAAACCACGCACCACCTCAGCGTGAATGCGTTCATCAGCAGACATTTGTTCCGTCGCATCGGCGTCATGTGAATAAGGGCTGCGGGTCTCCGCGGCCTGCATGAGCGCCAGCGCGAACACGGAACCAAAATGACCAGCCAAAAACCCTTTAATTCGGGTGGAAAGATCCGGGCGGATGTCGCGGGCTTCATCCCCGAGTAGGCGTCGCCAGTGAGCTTCGTGGCGGGATTCGGCGTCGGCAAGCGCGAGCAAAATGTTGCGTTCCTCGCCCTCCTTGCGCTCCGCCAGCTTCCGGTACACCGCAGCTTCGGCGCGCTCATTAGCCAAGTGGCGTTGCCAGCGCTTGAGTTGTGCCTTGTCCGGCACCTTACTTCACCCCTCCGAAACGGCGATCCCGCTGCGCATATTCCAACACCGCGGCATACAAGTCCTCCGGAGTGAAATCCGGGAACAACTTGTCTTGGTACACCATTTCCGCATATGCCGACTGCCATAACAGGAAATTAGAGGTGCGCTTCTCCCCCGAAGGGCGCAAGAACAGGTCCACGTCCGGCATGTCAGGTTCGTCGAGGAACTGGCCGAAGTTCTTCTCATGGATGTCATCCGGGCGCAGCTCGCCAGCAGCAGCGCGACGCGCAATCTCACGAGCCGCATCGACGATCTCGGCCCGACCGCCATAGTTGACGCACATCGCCAGGGTCATGCGGGTGTTGTCCTTGGTCAGCTCCTCAGCAGCCTCCAATTCCCTGATCACCGAGCGCCAGAGCCGTGGACGGCGACCTGCCCACCGAACACGAACCCCCTTCTCATTGAGCACATCACGCTGGCGACGCAACACGTCTCGGTTAAATCCCATCAAGAATCGCACTTCATCCGCTGAACGACGCCAATTCTCCGTAGAAAATGCATAGGCGGACAGGTACGGAACCTCCAGCTCCAGGCAGGCATCGATGACGTCCATGAGCACGGCCTCGCCACGCTTGTGCCCCTCTGTACGCTTCATGCCCCGTTCTTGGGCCCATCTCCCGTTGCCGTCCATCACGAGCGCGATGTGGCGGGGACGAAACTCGGCGGGAATATTTGGTGCAGTCACCCGACCTATCTTAGTTGCTCCACCCAGAGTCCACGAAGTTGAGGGATGTCACGGACCGCTCCAGGTGCCACTGCAAATGTGCCCTGGTCAGCTGGTGCGCCGTGGACAACAAATCGCTGAACCCAGGGTGCTGCGCTGCAGCTTCCACTGCATCCCACGCCTCGTGCGCCAGCCACCACATCAGCCGCAAGGCTTCCGTCGGTGGCGTCGCGCAGTCCGCTAGATGGCAGTTTTCACACAGCGCGCCCCCTGCCCCTGGATGAAACGCATGGTGTGGACCAGGGGCGCCACAATGAGCGCAGTCAAACAGACTCGGGGCCCACCCCGCGATCTCCATTGCCTGCAACAAAAAGGCATCCAGAACGGCCGTGGGCAACTCCGAATCCCGCATCCGACGCAGCGCCGCCACGGTGAGGTCAAACAACTCCCCCTCGTGGAAACTGAGCTGTTCGGCGGCCTCTAGCACAGCGCTCGCAGCGGTATATGAGTCATAGTCTTCGATGATGCCGGAACCGAAGTACTCGACGGTGTCTGCCGCCGTCAACGTGTCAAGGTTCCGGCCGGGATATAAC
This sequence comes from Corynebacterium sp. NPDC104732, assembly GCF_055583565.1. Lineage (NCBI taxonomy): Bacteria > Bacillati > Actinomycetota > Actinomycetes > Mycobacteriales > Corynebacteriaceae > Corynebacterium > Corynebacterium sp. NPDC104732. The sequence continues at coordinate 96,364 of NZ_JBVJNS010000006.1, read as the reverse complement.
TGCACGTCAAGCAGCACAAAAGGCTGCACCCGCGAACCAAACCGGGACTTCGCCCGACGCACGCCCTTGGCCACACTCCGCACCAGGCCTCGTGGAGTCAGCAACACCACGATGCGGTCAGCCTCCCCAAAATCATAGGTGCGCACCACCAAGGCGCGTTCGCGGTAAGAGTGCATTAGAAGCCGAGGCGCCCCAGTGCCTTCGGGTCAGATTGCCAGTCCTTGAGCACCTTGATGCGCAGGTCAAGGTAGATGTTCTGGCCCAGCAGGTTCATGATCTCCTGCCGGGAGTTATGAATAATCCGCCCCATGCGTCGGTTGTCTTTGCCCATCAAAATGGTCTTCTGTCCTGGGCGTTCCACGTAGATCACCGCGTGAACATCCAGCACGCCCTCACGGTCCTCGTTCGGGAGAACCTCGTCAATCTCCACGGCCACTGAGTGTGGCAGTTCGTGCTTCAAACCCGATAGTGCCGCCTCCCGGATCAGCTCGGACATGCGCTTTTCTGTATCGTCGTCCGTGACGTGATCGTCCGGGTAGAACTTCGGTCCTTCGGGCAGCTGAGAGGTGATCACATCGACCAGCACGTCCAGCTGCTCGGCCTTCTTCGCCGATACCGGTACCACTTCGCACTCGCCGCCCAGCAGTTCGTGCAGTGCCATGAGCTGCGCGCCGACCTCATCGCGGCTTACCTTGTCGATCTTGGTCACCACACCCATGAGCCGGGTCTTGGGCGCGGACTGACGCACAGCGTCCAGGATCCAGCGGTCCCCCGGCCCGATCTTCTCATCGGCGGGAATCACCAGGCAGATCAAGTCCACGTCCGAGTAGGTTTCTTTCACCATCTCGTTCAGCCGCTCGCCAAGTAGAGTGCGTGGGCGGTGCAGCCCCGGAGTATCCACCACCACGATTTGGGCGTCCGGCCGGTGAACCAAACCACGAATCGGGTGGCGCGTAGTTTCAGGCTGGTTGGCAGTGATGGCGATTTTCTCGCCCACCAGGGCGTTGGTCAGCGTCGATTTACCGGTATTGGGCCGGCCTACGAAACTGACGAAGCCGGAACGAAAGCCATCTTCGGTAAATCCAAGTTCTGTCATGGTTCGAGTGTATCAACCACTTCAACAACCGCTGAGGTCACGCGCATACGTCCGCGCCGATCTCTGCTGCCCTCCGTGGTCAGTTTCAGACCACACACCTCAACCTGCGCGCCTGGCAGCGGAACACGACCAAGCTCATAGGCGATGAGGCCACCGACGGTATCCACTTGTTCAGCGTATTCCGCAAAGTCGATGTCCAGGTCCAGTTCCTCATCCATCAACTGCGCGAGGTCATCCAGGGATAGGCGCGAGACCACCCGGAACTGCTGATCTCCCAGGCGCTCCACCGGTGCGACCTCGGTGTGGTCATACTCGTCAGCGATTTCGCCGACGATCTCCTCCAGGATGTCCTCGATGGAGACAAGCCCGGCAATACCGCCGTATTCGTCTACCAACATGGCAATGTGGTTGCGGTGCAGCTGCATTTCGTGCAGCAAGCTGTCCAGCGGTTTGGAGTCTGGCACAAAGGTAGCTGGCCGCATCACTTCGTCTACCCGCACGGATTTCCCGCCGTCGGTGGCGTGGTAGGTCTTTTGCACCAGGTCTTTCAGGTACACCACGCCCACGATGTCATCGACGGTCTCCCCGATCACCGGGATGCGGGAATGGCCACTTCGCACGCACAGTGCGGTCGCTTGACCTGCGTGTTTATCTCTCTCGATCCAGATCATTTCCGGGCGGGGCACCATCACCGAGCGAGCTGTGGTGGAGGCGAGGTCGAACACGTTTTGGATCATGCGGCGCTCTTCCAGCTCCACCACGCCGTGCTCCTGCGCAATATCCACCATTTCGCGCAGTTCGATTTCGGTGGAGTACGGGCCATCGCGGAAGCCAGTGCCGGGCGCGAGTAGGTTGCCCAACCAGATCAACACCTTCGGAATGGGCCCCAGAATGTAGGACATGGTGTTCAGGATCAACGCGGAGTTGAGCGACACCGTGTAGGGGTTTTGTCTGCCGGCGGTGCGGGCGAACACGCCAATCACGGCGAAGGTCACCAGCGTCAGTGCCACGACCGCCACCGTGATGGCCAGCGGCCGGGATTCGATCAGTTCGATGCACAGGGAGACCGTGAAGACGGCGGCAATGGCGTCAAGAAGCGTGCGGAGCAGCACCAGCAGGTTGATGTGCTCGGCGCGCTTCGTGACCACCTTGAGCAGCGCGTCTGCGCCGGGTCGTTCCTCCTTGAGGAGTTCCTCCACGCGGGCGCGAGAGATGGACGAGACGGCGGATTCGACGGTGGTGAGGGCACCTGAGATGACGAGGGCGAGCAGCAGTCCGAGGGCAGTGAGCATTAGCCCAACTGCTCGCGATCTGCCGCGCTAGGGAAGGCACCGGGTCCGGTCGGCTTCGGCTGGTACGTCACGCCGCGCTTATCGACGTCCTCATACCAGTCCGCCAGAAGTTCGTTTTGGAGCGCGAACATTTCTTGCTCCTCAGCTGGGGTGATGTGATCGTATCCCAGCAGGTGCAGGCACCCGTGGACGGTCAGCAGGCACAGCTCATGGCCGAGGTCGTGCCCCGCTTTGGCGGCTTGTTTTTCAGCGAACTCTGGGCACAGCACGATATCGCCGAGCATGGCGGGTCCCATCGGAGCGGCATCGGGGCGGCCGGAACCCGGGGTGAGCTCGTCCATGGGGAAGCTCATGACGTCGGTGGGACCCTCGAGGTCCAACCAGCGTACGTGCAGGTCAGCGATGGTGTCTAGGTCGACAATGTGGAGGCTCATCTCGGCTGCGGAGTGAATGTCCATGCGGGTGAGGGCGTAGGAGGCGACGTCGATGAGCATCTCCTCATTGACCCCCGGGTAACCGGATTCGTTGAAAACCTCGATGCTCAATTTAATAGTCCTCTCGCGCGAGCGCTTCGTACTCTTCGTATGCATCCACAATACGGCCCACGAGGTCGTGGCGGACAACGTCTTCGCTACCCATTTCCATGAAGAATACGTCGTTCACGCCCCGCAGGATGTCCCGCACCACGCGCAGACCAGACTTTTGGCCACCGGGCAGGTCCACCTGGGTGATGTCGCCGGTGACCACCATCTTGGAGCCAAAGCCAAGTCGGGTGAGGAACATTTTCATCTGGGCTGGTGTGGTGTTTTGTGCTTCGTCGAGGATGACGAAGGAATCGCTGAGCGTGCGACCGCGCATGTAGGCCAGGGGTGCTACCTCGATGATGCCCGATTCGATCAGCTTTGGGATCATCTCTGGGTCAATCATGTCTCGGAGCGCGTCGTACAGCGGGCGCAGGTACGGGTCGATCTTCTCATCCAGCGTGCCCGGCAGGAAGCCGAGCTTCTCCCCCGCTTCCACGGCAGGGCGAGTCAGAATGATGCGGCTGACCTGACGGGCGTGGAGCGCTTGCACGGCTTTCGCCATCGCCAGGTACGTTTTACCGGAACCGGCTGGCCCGAGACCGAACACGATTGTGTTCTCATCGATCGCGTCGACGTATTCTTTCTGTCCGAGGGTCTTCGGGCGCACCACCTTCCCTTTGCGGGAAATGATGTCCGAGGCCAAAACCTCCCGAACGGACTGCGGTGCTTCCTGGGTAACGATCTTCACCGCATTCTTTACCGATACCGGGCTGATCACGTGGCCGCGACGGGCGATCGCTTGCAGCTCATCCAGCACCTTGGTCACCCGGGCCACCTCATGTGCCGGTCCGGTGAGAGTCGCCTCCGTGCCACGGACGAAAATATCGACGGGGATCAGGTTTTCCAGTACCCGCAAATTGTCGTCGGAGATTCCGAGGACGGTCTGCGCGTACGTTTCATCAAGGACATAATTTTGGGTGATGATGTCCTTGCGCTGGTAAATGGCCAAGTGAACCTTTTCCTTGTGCTTCTTCGATCGATTGTTCTTTAAACATACCGTAAGCAGCTACCGCCACCGGGCGAGCGCTCCATGAGCAGCGAGTGCCACGAGTCCGGCGCTCGCAGTGCGCAGCACCTCCGGGCCGAGCAGCGCGGTCACGGCACCGGCCTCCTGTAGCTGGGCGAGCTCCGCCGGGGACAGCCCTCCCTCGGGCCCCACCACAAACATCACCTCGCGGTCACCGAACTCCAGGGAGGTAACCGGCACTGCCGCGGCTTCATGCAACAGCACGGCGAGACCACCACGGCTGGTAAGTTCTGCGACCAGGTCAGTTACGCCACGGGTATCGGCCAGAGCTGCGATCTGTGGAATGACCATGCGTCGCGATTGTTTCGCCGCAGACACCGCCATGGAACGCCACTTCGTAGCAGCTTTTTCAGCCTTAGCACCCCACTTCGCAATCGTGCGCTCGGACTGCCACGGGACAATCACATCCACGCCACCCTGCGTCATGAGGTCGACGGCAAGTTCCGAACGCTCCGATTTCGGTAGCGCCTGCACGATCGTCACGGGGGCGCGCTGCGGAAACTCCACTCGCCGGTCAACGGTGAACCGGAGCGATCCTTTGGCCACGTCAGTGACAGTGCACTCGATTCCGGAGCCGTGGCCGTCGATAAGCAACAGCTGCTCCCCCACGGCCAGACGCTTGACGGTGGCTGCGTGCTTACCTTCCGCACCGTCCAGCACGCCGGAGTTTTCCGGCAAAACCGGACGACCCCCGGCAAGGACCGTGTCCAGGTCGTAGACGAATGCGGGCAGACTCATCGGCGGAAGCGGTTCTTAAAGCGGTCAAACATGGACTCAGACTCGCCCTCGCTGTGGATCGCGGCGGTGTCATTACGGTGATCGCGAAGCTTCTCCAGCACCTCGCGCGTGTGGCTATCCAGGTGGGTGGGGATCTGAACGTCCACGTGTGCGATGAGATCGCCGTAGCTTTCTTCCGCACGTAGCACGGGCATGCCTGCACCAGCCATGTGCACCTGCTGCCCCGGTTGCGCACCGGCGGGAACAGTGATGGTGGTCGGATTTCCGTCCAGCCCTTCCAGTTCCACGTCGCAGCCCAGCGCTGCGTCAAGCATCGGAACCTTAGCCGTGACGTGCAGGTTGTTGCCCTCACGCACGAACACTGGGTGCGGTGCCACGTTGATCTCCACATATAGGTCACCCGCTGGACCGCCACCCGGGCCAACCTCACCGCGACCGGCCATGCGGATGCGCATGCCGTCGGCAATGCCGGCGGGGATATTGACGGTCAGATCCTTGCGTGCCTTGATACGCCCATCACCTGCGCATTTTTCGCACGGGTCAGGGATGATCTCGCCCGTGCCGTTACAAACGTGGCAGGGGCGGGTGGTCATGACGTTGCCAAGGAAGGAACGCTGCACTTCCTGGACGGATCCCATTCCGCCACAATGGCTACAGGTGATCGGCTTGGCCTTGGATTTGCTGCCGGTGCCCTCGCACACATCGCACAGGATGGCGGTGTCCACGGTGATGTCTTTCTTGGCGCCGGCGAAGGCTTCTTCCAGGGTGATGCGGGTGCGCAGGAGTGCGTCGGCACCGGGTTGAACGCGCGAGCGTGGGCCGCGCTGCCCACCGCCACCAAAGAACGCTTCGAAGATGTCACCGAATCCACCACCGGGCGCGCCACCGAATCCCTGCGGCTGCTCTAGCGGATCTCCGCCCATATCGACGATGCGACGCTTGTCTGGATCAGTCAGGACCTCATTGGCCAGGGAGATTTCGCGGAATTTTTCCGCGGCTTCTTCAGTGTCGTTGACGTCCGGGTGGTACTTCCGGGCGAGTCGACGGTAAGCCTTCTTGATTTCCGAGTCGGAAGCCCCCTTGTCGACTCCAAGAATGCCGTAATAGTCGCGCGCCATTCACTCAAACCTTTCGTTAATTCTTCAACACTTCGCTGACATATTGTGCAACAGCGGACACCTTCGAAATAGTTCCGGTGTAGTCCATGTACGTCGGCCCCACCACACCCAGAGCACCAAAGGTGGCGTCCTCGTCACCATATCCAGTAGAGACGATGGACGCTGATTGGAGTCCTTGCTCTTGGTGTTCCGCACCAATGCTGACGTTCACTTGGCCCTCTTGCACATGTGATAGCAGCTTTAAAACTACTACCTGCTCCTCCAACGCTTCCAATACGGATGCACTTAAGGGCGAAATTCGAGACAAATTCGAGGTGCCCGCCAAAATCAGCCGATCCGAGGGCGCCTCTACCAGCGTCTCAATGAGGACGGTAGCGCACCGCAACATTTCATCCCGCAACTCGCTCGGGGTGTGCTCCACCAAATCAGCCAACGCCAGCGATGCATCGGCCATAGTTTTTTCCGCTAGCGCGTTGTTGAGCAGCGACCGCAACGTACTCACGTCCTCGATGGGTCGCATGAGCTCCACGTTGCGTTGTTCCACACGCCCCAAGTCCGTGATCATCACCAACAGCAGGCGCGTCGGGGTGAGCGCCACCACCTCGCAGTGTTTGACGCGAGAAGTCCGCAGCGATGGCAGCTGAATCACCGCCGCTTGCCTAGTGAGCTGCGCAAGCAGCTGAACGGAGCGACGCAGCACGTCTTCCAGATCCACGCCACCTTCCAAAAACCCCAGGATTGCCTTACGCTCAGCGGGCGACATGGGCTTGACTTCGTGGATCGAATCCACGAACATCCGATACCCCTTCTCCGTAGGGATACGTCCTGAGCTGGCGTGTTCCTGGGCGATGAGCCCTTCCGCTTCCAGCACAGCCATGTCATTGCGGATCGTGGCAGAAGACACCTGCAGCTTGTGCCGTTCCACCAGAGCCTTCGATCCGACAGGTTCTTGCAATGCGATGTAGTCAGCAACGATGGCGTTGAGCACCTGTTGCCGGCGTGCTTTGGTTGAGGAAGCCATGTGCCTTAGTCTAGCTAGACTCCCACCAGGAGATCCGCAATGATGCCGTCGGCAAGCAAGCGCCCACGGTCGGTGACGGCAAGGCGTTCGCCGGCGGTCAGCAGGCCAGCACGCACATGCTTATCGACGGCCAGCGGCGCGTCTACCCACTGCGCGGGGATTCCCTCTTTGAGGCGCAGGCCCAGCATGACTCGTTCAGTGCGGATGTCTTCCTCGGTCAACACCTCGCATTCTTTGATCGGAAGCTCAGCGCGACTGAGGGTGTCGTTGTAGCGACGCGGGTGCTTGACGTTGTAGAACCGGGTACCGTCGATATGCGAGTGCGCGCCGGGCCCGGCGCCCCACCAGTCCCCGTTCCGCCAATACCCCAGGTTGTGCTGGCACTCACCACCAGGCTTCGCCCAGTTGGACACCTCGTACCAGTCGTAGCCATCCAGCATGTTATCGATAATTTCGTACCGGTCTGCCAGTACGTCCTCGTCCGGAGCTGGTAGCTCGCCCTTGCGCACTTTCCGCGCCATGGCGGTGCCGTCCTCGACGATGAGGGAGTAGGCCGAGACGTGATCCACGTCGGCTGACAAGATCGCTTCGACGGTTCTTCTGACGTCATCGTCGGTTTCCCCCGGGGTGCCGTAGATCATGTCCAGGTTCACGTGCTCGAACCCCGCGGCGCGTGCTTCCTTCGCAGCTGCAACGGCGCGTCCCGGGGTGTGTTTCCGCTCCAGGACGCGCAGCACGTGGGGCGCAGCGCTCTGCATCCCTAGGGAAATCCGGGTGAACCCCGCTTCCTTGAGGGCTACGAAAAATTCTGGGCTGGTGCTCTCCGGGTTGGATTCCGTGGTGATTTCGGCGCCGGTTTTTAGCCGGAAGTTCGCTGTGACCGCATCCAATACCCTGGTCAGCCCTGCTGCGCCGAGCATAGAAGGGGTACCGCCACCAACAAATACAGTGTCTACCAGTCGGTCCCCAGTGCGTTCGGCCGCCAGTTCCAGCTCGATGGCCAGGGCTTCGAGGTACGGCTCCGGCCCCATGCCCAGTTCGCCGGGGGTGTACGTGTTGAAATCACAGTAGCCACAGCGGGAAGCACAAAACGGGACGTGAAGGTAAATCCCGAAGGTCACGAAGCCCTGCCCTTTGCGCGCTTGGCAGCAACCTTGGCGACGATGGCGTCGATACGCGCCCGCTCCGCCAGGAATTTTGGCGGGTTGCTCCCCCGCATGTTGCGGGCATACTCCGGGTGCTGCTTGGCTACGGCGTTGAACCAGCACTCAATGGTGGTGTCCACGATGCGCTGGGTCCTGCTGAACACTACGGGCAGGCTGAGCGCGTCGAGGTCGTCGGCAACCACTGCGGTCTGGTCCAAAATCCAGTCATTGACCTCGCGCAAGCGGTCCAAAATGGCCTGGGAACGACCGTTCATTGCGGCCGTCATCTCCCTGATGGGGGCCGGGGCCCCCAGTGGAAATGCGTCGGCAAGATCGGCCATGGCGAGGGAATCTGGCGTAGCCACGCCTTTCTCCCGCTTCGCCCGCACGCTCACCGTACCGGACCGCAGCCCAGAGGTGAGGGCCTGTCGCAGCCCAGCTAGCTCAGCCACGACGCGTCGCGAATCATTGCGGGCTTCCTCAACGATCTCCGTGAACTCTGCGTGGCAATCCTCGACGAGTTCCGAATCCCAATCCGCGATGGCTTCCATGAGGTGTTCGATGTATTCGACAACCTCATCTCCGATGTCGTACACCTCTTGGGTGAGCTCGCGATGGCGTAACTTAGCGTCGAACAGCTGCACGTCGTCAAGCTCCTTTTCTTCCATCGCGGTGGGGTGCATTGCCCACCATATACAGAAGACGGGGCAAAAACTGTGTGCCCCGCCGGAGTTTTACCCTAACGCGTATAAATGTGTGCGATTTCCTTGGCAAAACGCCGAGTAACCACGTTGCGCTTGACCTTCATCGTCGGGGTCAGCTCGTCGGCTTCTTCGGTCAGGTCGCGGTCGAGAATGTAGAACTTCTTGATTGCCTCGGTGTGGGACACGGAAGCATTCGCTGAGTTCACGGCGTCCTGAATGTCTGCCCGCAGCTGTGGGTTCATCGCCAGATCGTTGACCGTCGCCTTTTCGGGGAGGTTATGGATCAGCTTCCAGCGTCGGAACGCGTCCTCGTCCAGGGTGATCAGCGCACCGATGAACGGCTTGCCGTCGCCCACCACCAACGCCTGACTGATCAGCGGGTGGGAACGCAGCAGATCCTCCAGTGGCCCCGGGGACACATTCTTGCCACCGGCAGTCACGATCAGATCCTTCTTGCGTCCGGAGATGATGAGGTAGCCATCCTCGGTGATTTCGCCAAGGTCACCGGTATTGAACCAGCCATCCTGGATCGCTTCCGCGGTGGCCTCCGGGTTGTTCCAGTACCCCTGGAACAACATGTTGCCCTTCAGTAGGATCTCGCCATCTTCGTTGATGCGTGCAGCCATGCCTCCCACCGGGCGCCCTACCGTGCCGATGCGCTGTGGTTTGAAGTCCACGGCAGCTGCAGCGGTGGTTTCGGTGAGGCCGTAGCCCTCGTAGATCGGCACCCCGAGACCGCGGTAGAAGTGCAGCAGATCATGGCTGATCGCCGAGCCACCGGAGATGCAGTACTTCACCTCATCGCCCATTGCGGAACGGATCTTGCTGTACACCAGCTTGTCAAACATCTTGTGCTTGAGTTTCAGCGCGCGGGACGGCCCGGTGGCGTCCAGGGATTTGGAGTATTCGATGGCCACCTTCTCCGCTTCCAGGAACATCTGGCCAGCGATAGGCGACTTGTCCGCGGCCTTGGCGGCAGCCGCATTACGAACTTTCTCAAACACGCGTGGCACACCCAGGATCATATTTGGGCGGGAGCGCTGGAACTCGACGTTCAAAGAACTAAAGTCCGACCAGTGGTTTTGGGTCGCACCGGACACGGCAATGGCCAGCGATACCGCGCGGGCCAGCACGTGCGCCATCGGCAGGAACGTCAGGACTCGGGTGCCAGGGGTGGCGATGCCACCAATCGGGTTGCTGAGCAGGCCACGGACTTCCGCGACCCAGTTGCTGTGCGTCAGGTGGCAGCCCTTGGGACGGCCGGTGGTTCCGGAAGTGTAGACCAGGGATGCCAGGTCAGCGCCCTGCGCGGCAGTCGCGCGGCCCATCACTTCGTCATCGCTCACGGAGCGTCCCTCGAACTTTAAGGTGTCAATAGCAGAGGCGTTGATCTCTAGGATGCGACGCAGCTGGGTGGGCGAGCCCTGCAACTGCGCAGTACCATCCTCAAGAAGGACGAGGTGCTGCATCAGCTCGGTGTGCTCGCGACTTTCGGTCACCGCGAAGACAGCACCGGAATCCTCAATGATCCACTGGATCTGCGACTGGGACGAGGAACCGTAGATCGGTACCGAGGCGGCGCCAGCAGCCCAAATAGCGAAGTCCAGCAGGGACCACTCGTAGCGGGTTTCCGAAAGCAGCACCACCCTATCCCCCGCCTGCACCCCGTTGGCGATGAGTCCTTTTGCGACTTCCAACACTTCATCAACGAACTCTTTCGCCGTGACATTCACCCACTCATAGTTCTGTGGGCGGGTGAACATCACTCCGTGTGGACGGGCCTTGGCCTGCGCAAACAGCAGTTTGAGTACTGTGTCATCCGGTTCGACAACATAAGGGGCCGGGGTTTCGTATTCCTGCATCCTAGGTCCTTTTCATGAGGTTTCTTTCATGTTCACGGTACACTTTTCACCCCGGCAACGGGCATTAGGCGCAGTGAGGTGGCAATATTAATCCTTGTGAGCTACTTCGAATCTTTAAAGGAACTAGCGGACCTACACGGTGTCGCTACCAACTACTGGTCTTCAAACGGTGAATTCATTGAAGTCTCGGAAGATACACTGCTCAAGACGCTCCACGCCTTAGACGTAGCTGTGGAGCCAAACCAGGAAAGCATCGGGGAGGCCATCATGGCGTTCCACGACGCCGCAGCGACCCAGATGCTGCCACCAACCGTGGTGATGACGGCGGGCACCGACTATGTGGTCAACGTGCATGTCCACGACGGCGCTCCAGCAGAGGTCACTGTTCACCTGGAGGACGGCAGCTCCTTCGCTGCCGAACAGCGAGAGAACTGGACCCCTCCGCGTGAGGTGGCCGGCGTGATGTGGGGGGAGGCATCATTCGCCATCCCGGGTGACACCCCACTCGGCTGGCATGAGATCACCCTGGTGTCCGGGGACACGACCGCTACCGCCACGCTGGTTGTCACGCCAGAACGCTTATCGACGAACACCGGAAAAGTTACCGGTGTTATGAGCCAGATCTACTCTGTGCGCAGCTCAAAGTCTTGGGGCATGGGTGACTTCAATGATCTGGGAGCGACGGCTGAGGTCGTCGCAAAGCATGCTCATGCAGATTTCATCCTGATCAACCCCCTGCATGCTGCCGAGCCGTTCCCACCTACGGAGGACTCCCCTTACCTGCCCACCACCCGTCGCTTCATCAACCCGATCTATATCCGGGTGGAGGACATTCCAGAAACCGCGGGGCTGGATGCGGATCTGCAGGAGGACATCAAGCAGATGGCCGCGGAGTTCCAGGCACTGAACACCTCGGACTCCATGATCGAGCGCAACCCGATCTTCCAGGCGAAACTGCAGGTCCTGCACGAGATCTACCACGTCGTCCGCACCCCGGAGCGTCAGAAAGCATTCGAGGACTACTGCAATCTCGAAGGCAAGGGCCTGGATGACTTTGCCCGCTGGTGCGCCGCCCGCGAGCAGCAGGAGAAGCCGGAGGACAACAGTCACGGCATCACCCCTTCCCTCGAAGAGACCGCGAATTTCTACCGCTGGATGCAGTGGATCTGCGACCAGCAGCTGGAAAACGCGCAAGCCCGCGCCAAAGCAGCCGGAATGAGCATCGGCATCATGGCTGACCTCGCCGTTGGTGTTCACCCTGGTGGCGCCGACGCGGAAAACCTTGCCTCCGTCCTTGCTCCAGCAGCCTCCGTCGGCGCCCCGGCAGACGGATACAACCAGCAAGGCCAGGACTGGTCCCAGCCACCATGGCACCCACGTAAACTTGCCGAAGCCGGCTACAAGCCATGGCGCGACATGCTCCGCACCGTGCTCCGCCACTCCGGCGGTATCCGCATCGACCATGTCCTCGGACTCTTCCGCCTCTGGTGGATCCCACGCATGCAATCACCGCTCACCGGAACCTACGTGTACTACGACCACAACGCGCTCGTCGGCATCCTCGCGCTGGAAGCTGAGCGCGCAGGCGCAGTCGTGATCGGTGAAGACCTCGGTACCTTCGAACCGTGGGTCCAGGAAGTGCTGGCCAGCCGTGGCATCATGGGCACCTCCATCCTGTGGTTCGAAAACAACGGCAGCACCCCGAAGCCAGCCAATGAGTACCGTGAGCTGGCCCTTTCCTCCGTTACCACCCACGATCTGCCACCAACGATGGGATACATCCAGGGCTCCCACATCACGCTCCGAGAGAACCTCGGCGTCCTCACCCGCCCGGCGGAGCTCGAGGAAGCTGAGGACGTGGCCTGGCAGAACCAAGTTTTTGCCATGGTGCGTGGCGAGGACTTCCGCGACAAGCGCTTCGGCGGTGACATGGAAGGGCTGCTGGTGGACCTGCACCGTTTCATCGCCTCCACCCCATCACTGCTGACCTGTGTCTGCCTCGTGGACATGGTGGGCGATATCCGCGCCCAAAACCAACCAGGCACCACCCGCGACATGTACCCGAACTGGTGCGTCCCGCTGTGTGACTCCACCGGCAAGCCAGTCCTGATTGAGGACCTGGCCCAGCATCCGCTGTTTAAGAAGGTTGCGGAGGCCTCAGCTCGGGTGTAGGGAGGTTGGATAGGGATTTGTACCTGGCGACAAGTCCCTATCACTAGCCCGCAACAGACCCCCAAATCCGAAAACCCGGGAAGTGTTTCCCGAGTCTCGGCGCCTTTCAAGGCTGCACACCTGCTATTTGGCTGGTTTTCTCCCGAAATCCGGGTTGCACTTCCCGGGTTTCTCAAGAAACTCACTAGAGGTAGCTAACCGCCCAGGCGATGATGACCAGTGCGAGCAGTGCGTACAGTGCCAGTTGGACCCGGGAACGTGGGTATTTATTTTTCATTTTTTCCTTCGAACCATCGCAGTGTTTTCGCCCCGACGATATCAATGAGTCGGAGGAAGCAGAAGGCCAGGACGGCGCACAGCACCACTGATACCGTCACCACGATGGGTGCTTGCAGCCACAGTGGCGCTGAGCTGAGCCAATCGAGAACCTGCATAGGTTACAGATCCTACACCTTTGTTCCCCCGAGCCCACGTCGGCGCAGCAGTGGGGCGATGTCGCGTTCGCGACCGCGCAGTTCTGTGAAGGCTGCGGTGTAGTCGCGGGACGCACCCCGGGACAAGACCAGGTCGCGGAACCGCTGCCCTGCAGCCCGCAGATCAGACTGTTCACTGAACCAGTCAAAACCATCTGCATCGAGGACTTCCGCCCACAGGTAAGAGTAGTAGCCGGCGGAGTAGCCACCGCCGAAGATGTGGTTGAAGTAGCGGGTCTGGTAGCGGGCTTTGATGTGGTCAACGTTCAGGCCGTAATCCTCCAAAGCCTGCTTCTCAAACGCATCGATGTCGTCGATCTTGGCCAGTTCCGCGGCGGAGAGACTGTGCCACGCGTAGTCGATGATCGAAGCGGCGAGGTATTCGGCGGTGCCGAATCCTTGGCCGAACTGCTTAGCGGCTTCGATGGCGTCGACGAGGCGCTGTGGCAGATCCGGCGCGTAGTTGGCCAGCACCGCGGGGTGGAATGCCCAGTTTTCGTTGATCTGGGAGGGGAATTCAACGTAGTCGCGGGGCACGCTCGTGCCGGAGAAGCTGGGGTAACGGACGTCGGAAAGCAGGCCGTGCAGGGCGTGGCCGAACTCGTGGAAGACGGTGGTGAGCTCGTCGAGGGTGAGGTAGGCTTCGCCGTCGACGGGGCGGGTGATGCCCATGACGTTGACGATCACCGGCTTGGTGCCCATGAGGTGACTTTGGTCGACGAAGGAGCTCATCCAGGCACCGCCTCTTTTCGACGGCCGTCCAAAATAATCTGTGAGCAGCAGGCCGATCCCGGTGCCGCCCTCCTCCTTGACCTCCCACACGTCCACGCCTTCGGCGTAGCCCTGGAGATCAGGACGCGGCGTCACAGTGATGCCGTAGAGCAGGTTCGCTGCGTAGAACACGCCGTCTTTAAGTACCCGGTTAAGCGGGAAGTACTGGCGCAGTTCGTCCTCGTCGAGCGCGAAATCACGCGCGCGTACTTTGGACTCCCAGTAGGGCCAGTCAGCGCCGGTGATCTCGGTGCCGGCGGCGTCGGCAAGGAGCTTGTACTCCCCTGCTGCGTTGGCGGAGGCGGCTGGGGCGAGGTCGCGTAGCAGGTTGCGCACTGCCTCCGCACTATCGGCGGTTTCTTCCTCCACCACGAACTCCGCATGGTTGGCGTATCCCAAGAGCTCCGCGCGTTCGGCGCGCAGGCGAGCCATTTCCAGGGCCACGTCGCCGTTCTTTCGGCCACGCTGCTGGGACTGTTCGTAGAGGCGGGCACGGGAATCAGGTCGGGTCAGCACCGCCTGTTCGGACTGCACGGTAGGCAGCTCCAGCGGAATCACGTATCCCTCGCGTCCGATCTCCTTGGCGTAGGCCGCGGCAGAGTCGATGCGGGACTGCGAGAAGCCGTCGAGTTCTTCGCGGGTGAAGGATACCGCCAGTTCTTTGGTGTCCTCCAGCAGGTTGTTACGGAATTCCTCGCCGAGGGTGGACAGGCGCTGGTCGATCTCCGTCAGTCGGGTTTTTCCTTCGGCAGAAAGATCAGCACCACGGCGTCGGAAAGCGCGCAGCGTGTGCTCATGCAGGCGCTGGCTCTCCTCGTCTTCCGGCGCAGTGACCGATTGGAGCCGCTGGTAGAGCGCTTCATTTTGGTAGATCGCGGAGCTGTGCGCGGACAGCTTCGGCAGGATCTCGGCGGAAATCTCGTTGAACTCGTCGGAAGCGTCGGTGCCGGAAAGGTTGAAAAAGACGTTAGACACCCGGGTCAGCGCAGTTCCAGAAGCCTCGAAAGCTTCCATCGTGTTTTCCCAGGTCGGAGGCTCCGGATTGGACACGATGGCGGAAATCTCCGCGTTGTGGTCATCGAGAGCGGCGAGAAAAGCCGGCAGATAATGCTCGTTTTTAATCTCCGCGAACGGCGGAAGTTGGTAGTCGAGCTGGGATGGTTCTACAAGTGGGTTCACTTAAGGCTCCTGTCGGGTACGCACCAAGCCAGCGCGGGTTGGTGGCACGGTGTAGGTGTCAGCGGAGGCGCGATCAAAGTCGCGCTGCCAGTCGTACGGGGCTTCGTTGTTCAGCAAAGATCCGGGTGCCAGCCAGTCAAAAATATCCTCGTAGGGGCGGGCCTGGGTCGGGTCGATGCGTCGCACGATGTGGGCGGGGCCCAGGTCGCGGAAGTCGGTCAGTCCCATGGCAGACAAAATACGCATCGCGGACTTGAGGGTGTTGGCCTGGTAGTTCTTCACACGCTCAGCCTTATTGTCCACGTCAAGGCCACGGTAGAAGCGCGGGTTCTGGGTCGCGACGCCTGCGGGGCATTCGTTGGAGTGGCATTCCTTGGCCTGAATGCAGCCGACCGCCATCATCATGCCGCGGGCAGAGTTGGTGAAGTCAGCGCCGATCGCCAAACGGCGGATAATGTCCGCACCGCCGACAATCTTGCCGGCAGCGCCGATTGCGATATTCTCACGCAAATTGCATCCCACCAGCGCATTGTGCACCACGATGAGCCCTTCGGACAGTGGCGTACCCACGCGATCTAGGAACTCCAGCGGCGCGGCACCCGTGCCGCCTTCCGCCCCATCAACGGTGATGAAGTCCGGGGTAATCCCGGTAGCCACCATCGCCTTGACCATACAAAGCACCTCATGGCGGGTGCCGACGCACAGTTTGAAGCCCACTGGTTTACCGCCAGAGAGATCGCGGAGCTTCTTTACAAAGTGCATAAGCTCGGTGGGCGTCGTGAAGGCGCTGTGGCTCGCTGGGGACAGGCAGTCCTCCCCCTCCGGGATGCCGCGGATTTCCGCCAACTCAGCGGTGACCTTCTCGCCCGGCAGCATACCGCCCATGCCTGGCTTCGCGCCCTGGCTGAGCTTGATCAGGATGGCCTTCACATTCGGGATCTTGGCTTTTTCCGCGAACTTCTCCGGGCTGAAAGTTCCGTCAGCATTGCGACAGCCGAAGTAGCCGGAGCCGATCTCCCACACCAGGTCAGCGCCGTATTTCAGGTGGTACTGGGTAAGGCCACCTTCACCGGTTTCGTGGACAAAGCCACCCATCGCGGCGCCCTTGTTCATGGCCAGCACGGCGTTCTTGGATAGCGAGCCGTAGGACATGGAGGAGATGTTGAACAGCGGAATGTCGAAGGGTTGGGTGCAATCCGGCCCGCCGAGACGCACCTTCGGAGCCTCGGTCATCATCGGCGCTGGATGTGCGGAGTGCATGATGTGATCACGACCAGGCTTAAGCAGGTCACGCTCAGTTCCGAATGCTTCCTCAGCGCCAAGGTTCTTTGCTTGCTGGTACACCATGGTGCGGGTCTCGCGGTCAAATGGTGCGCCGTCCGTGTCAGATTCCACGAAGTACTGCTGGACTGGAGCGCGGAGGGATTCCGCGATCCAGCGAGCTCGGCCGACAACGGGAAAATTCCGCCTGATGGAGTGCTTGGGTTGCACGAAATCATAGACGGCAAGTGCAGAGGTTCCCGCTGCTAGTGCGATAGCACCGAGCTTGAGGTTTCTCATAGAGGTCTCCTTTGGTGTTAGCTATGTCACTAACCATAACAGTGACGGGCACGACATGACAGCAGCACTTTGCCTACGCTGGTGGGTATGACTGAACCAATCTCCACTACCCCACTAGTTGACGATCAAGGATTCGTCGTCGAGCCATCCTCCGATTCTTTCCGTACGCCCGCCCCGGCGCCCGGCGAAGAACCCTGGGAGCGCTCACAACCCGAGTGGTACAAGGAAGCAGTCTTTTACGAAGTCCTCGTCCGCGCCTTCGCAGACGACAACAATGACGGCATCGGCGACCTCGCAGGCCTCACCAGCAAGTTGGACTACCTGCAATGGCTCGGGGTGGATTGCATCTGGATCCCACCGTTCTACGATTCCCCTCTGAAAGACGGCGGCTACGACATCCGTAACTTCCGCGAAATTCTCCCTGAGTTCGGCACCGTGGATGACTTCGTTGAGTTGGTAGACAAAGCCCACCAGCGGGGCATCCGCGTGATTACCGATCTGGTCATGAACCACACCTCGGACCAACACCCATGGTTCGTGGAGTCCCGACGTGACCCGGAAGGCCCCTACGGCGACTTCTACGTGTGGAGCGACACCGACGAGCTCTACCAAGATGCCCGAATTATTTTCATCGACACCGAGGAGTCCAACTGGACCTTTGACCCGGTGCGTGGCCAGTACTACTGGCACCGGTTCTTCAGCCACCAACCGGACCTCAACTACGACAACCCCGCTGTTCAGGACGCAATGCTGGATGCGATGCGCTTCTGGCTCGACCTCGGCCTGGACGGTTTCCGACTCGACGCCGTGCCGTACCTCTACGAACGCCCTGGAACCAACGGCGAAAATCTCCCAGAAACCCACGGCTTTTTGAAGCTGTGCCGACAGGTCATCGAGCAAGAATACCCAGGTCGGGTGCTCCTCGCGGAAGCGAATCAGTGGCCCCAAGACGTGGTGGAATACTTCGGAGAGCCCGTGGTGGGCGACGAGTGCCACATGGCATTCCACTTCCCACTGATGCCACGCCTGTTCATGGCAGTTCGCAAAGAATCCCGCACCCCGATTTCCAACATCATCCGGGACACCCCGGCTATCCCAAGTTCCGCACAATGGGGCATCTTCCTGCGTAATCACGACGAGCTGACCCTGGAGATGGTCACCGATGAAGAACGTGCCTTCATGTATTCGCAGTACGCGAAGGAACCTCGGATGCGCGCGAATGTGGGAATTAGGCGTCGTCTAGCGCCGCTTCTCGACGGCGACCGCAACCAGCTCGAGCTCTTTCACGCCATGCTCCTATCCCTGCCTGGCTCGCCGGTGCTGTACTACGGCGACGAGATCGGCATGGGCGACAACATCTGGTTGCACGACCGCGACGGCGTGCGCACCCCGATGCAGTGGAATGCGGACCGCAACGGCGGTTTTTCCAAAGCCGACCCAGAGCGCCTGTTCCTTCCTGCAATCCAAAATGCGCAGTACGGCTACGGCGCGGTCAATGTGGAAACCCAGATGAACCAGGAAAATTCCCTGCTCAAGTGGACTCGTTCCCTGATTCACGTCCGCAAGCAGTACAAGGCCTTTGGCCTGGGGTCATTCCGCGAGATCGAATCGACCAACAACGCGGTATTCGCCTACTTGCGGGAATATGGGCAGCAAACCATTTTGTGTGTGAACAACTTGTCCAAACGGCCACAGGCAGTGTCGTTGGACCTGTCTGAGTTCGTTCGAGTGGTGCCCCGTGAGCTCACCGGTGGCGCTGACTTCCCGAAAATCGACGATCGCGACTGGACAGTGACACTAGCTCCCCATGGGTTCTTCTGGTTCGATCTGACCCGGTAAAGGGGGCATACGACGTGTACGAAAACCTTGCCGCACAACGCTTTTTCCGGTCCAAACAAGCCGGAATCACCTCACTGACCCAGCTGCAATCCACCCCAGTGGGCGACGCTCGCTGGGTGCTGGCCGACATCGACGGTGACTTGTACCAGCTGGTGCTCTCCGGCGACGACGACGTGCTGCCAGATGAACTCGCGGCACTGCGGGACGCATTCCTGGCGGAGCAGGCCTTCGGCATGGGAGAACTCGAGGTGCTGTCCCGCCCTGTCGTTCCGGAGGATGGGTCGGTGAAGATCTCGGCCGCCGAGCAGTCGAATTCCTCCGTGATCTTCTCCGGTGAATCCCCGGCGATAGCTAAAATTTTCCGCAAACTGGAGCCAGGAATCAACCCCGATGTCGAGTTGCTCTCTGGGCTATCCCACGTTGGCTGCAAATACGTCCCGGCCCTGCGCGCGTATTCCACCATCGAGTGGTCGGGGGACACCTATGTCACGGCCATGGTGCAGGATTTCGCCGCCGGCTCCCGCGAAGGGTGGGATCTCGCCCTACACTACGCCACAGACATGCAGCCGTTTACCGAGGAAGCAGGCCTGATCGGGACGGCACTGAGCGCAGTCCACCGGGACCTGACCACAGCATTCGGAACGGAGCAGGTGGCCGCAGCGTCCCTAGTGGAGGGGCTGTCAGATCGATTGGAATCACTGATCGCTCAAGCCGAGGTGTTGCGTCCATTCGAGCCTGCCATCCGGGAGTTGTACGCCCGGGCAGCAACGGGGACAGCCACGGTGCAGCGCATTCATGGCGACGCTCACCTGGGCCAAATCCTACGCACCCAGGATAAATACTTGCTGATTGACTTCGAGGGAGAGCCCGCCCGGCCACTGGCCGAGCGCAGGCAGATGTTCTCCCCGCTGCAAGACCTAGCGGGCTTCATCAGGTCGTTCGGTTACGCCGCCCACTTTGGTTCCAATCTGGCGGATCCAGAGGGCTGGGCTGCGGATTGTGCTGCTGCCATGCTGGAGGCCTACGGGGCGCAGGCCAGCCCGCTTCTCGACGCCCTCGTCCTGGACAAAGCCCTGTACGAAGTGGTGTATGAGGCCAACAACCGACCGGATTGGCTACACATCCCGCTGGACGCAGTCAAGCGCCTGATCGGAGCGTAGCTCTACCGCAACAGCGCGTTGCGAAGTTCTGCGTGGGACAGCTGCTCCACCATCCACGGGCTAAAGGCGAACGGGGCGCTGGTCACGGCATTAATCAGGTCCGCAGGCCGCACCCAGACATGCGAGTCCACTTCCGCGGCGGATGGTGCCACGTCGACTCCTGCTGCGAGCACGGCGTGGTGCACGGGGCAGATTTCCCATTCGACGATCCCAGAGGAATCTGTCGCCCGGTACTCAAACGACGGCAAGATACACGTGATATCGGATAGTGAGCCAGCAGGGAGTCCGAGTTCTACGCTGGCACGTCGGTGGATGGCGCTGTCGAAGGACTCCCCCGGTCCTGGGTGCCCGCACATGGAGTTCGTCCAGATCCCGGGCCACGTGAGTTTGTGCAGCGAGCGACGAGTGATGAGCAGCGCCCCGTCTTCCCGGGTGACGTAGCAGGAAAAGGCCAGGTGAAGTGGGGTGTCGGTGGTGTGTACGGTCGCT
The DNA here is from genome assembly GCF_055583565.1 of Corynebacterium sp. NPDC104732. Lineage (NCBI taxonomy): Bacteria > Bacillati > Actinomycetota > Actinomycetes > Mycobacteriales > Corynebacteriaceae > Corynebacterium > Corynebacterium sp. NPDC104732. The sequence goes on along the minus strand of NZ_JBVJNS010000006.1, from coordinate 76,134 downwards.
TTGGGAGCGGTACCTCGTGGGTTTCCGGCTGCGTCGGTCAGCACGACCAGTTCTGGGCTCACAGTCATAGCTACACACCGTAGCTGGTTGTGGCTGGGTTTTGTAGCACGGGGCATGAGATTATGGAAGACATGATGTTGTGCGAGTTTAGGGTGTGCCAGTGACCCCTCTGGAAAAATTCAACCGGATGTCTGCCCAGGCGGCTGGAACTGTCATCGCTTCTTACTCCACTAGTTTTTCGCTCGCCACTTCTTTGTTGGCGCCGGATACCCGCGTGCATATCCGAAACTTGTATGCGGTCGTGCGCATTGCAGATGAGATTGTTGATGGTGTCGGCGCGGAGGCAGGGCTTGCTCCGGAACAAATTAAGCAGGCGTTGGATCGTTTCGAACAGGACACCTTCGATGCCATTGAGCTACAGTTTTCGCCGAATCCAGCGCTTCATGCTTTCGCTGGGACCTGTCGCACCTGTGGCATCGAACCGGAGCATTTGCGGGCGTTTTTCAGCTCGATGCGCAGTGATGTGACTCCGGGCTGGCATACGCCGGCGTCCCGTGATGAATATGTGTTCGGTTCAGCCGAGGTTATTGGCTTGATGTGTTTAAGTATTTTCACGCATCGGCGTCCGTTGAATGATCGGGCGCAAGCCAATTGTGTGGTGGCCGCGCGTCATTTGGGGAAGGCGTTTCAGCTGATTAATTTTCTGCGTGATTATCACACGGATGACACCGCGTTGGGGCGTCATTATGTTGAGCTCACCGAGGACGCGAAAGCGGATCTCATCGCGGAAATTCGGGAGGACCTGCGGGTTGCTTATCTGGGGATTCCAGTGCTGCCGCTCTCGGCGCGCACCGGAGTCCTGGCGGCGTACTACCTGTTCGAGGACCTCACTGACCGCCTCGATGCTGCGACGTTGTCTGACATTGCCGCGCAGCGGGTGCGGGTACCGGCGGTGCGGAAGACTTTTTTGGCGGGCAAGGCGGCGGCCTGCGCCCCACGGTTGAAGGAGCGCTAATGCGTGCAGTGGTTGTTGGAGGTGGCATAGCTGGCTTAGCGACGGCCACCCTGCTCGGTCACGAAGGTCTCGACGTGACACTGGTGGAGAAGAACCCGGAGCTAGGCGGGCGGGCGGGACGCCTAGAGCAGGACGGGTTCGTCTTTGATACGGGCCCGAGCTGGTACCTCATGCCGGAAGCCTTCGACAGGTTTTTTGCCTCCGTGGGCACATCCACCGCAGAACAGCTGGACTTGGTGGATCTCTCCCCTGCTTATCGCGTGTTTCCGGAAGGTCATGAGCCTTTCGATGTAACAACGGGCCACGCCCCGGAGCTGTTCGAATCCTTCGAGCCCGGCGCGGGCGAAAAGACCCGCGAATATTTAGATACTGCGTCCTTGACGTACCGAGTGGCAGTGGACTCCTTTTTGTACACCACGTTCAGCTCCCTATGGCCGTTTATGACGCGCCCCATACTGGGTAATCTCGCGCTGTTGGCGCAGCTACTGACGTTGAATTTGCACCAGTGGGTATCCCGGGATTTCACAGACCCTCGGATCCGCCAGGTGTTGGAGTATCCGGCGGTGTTCCTCTCCAGCGCCCCGAAGCGAACCCCGGCGATGTATCACCTGCTTTCCCACACGGATTTGGTGGAGGGCGTGCGCTACCCCATGGGCGGTTTTTCTCAGCTCATCGCTGTGATTGCCGAGCTGGCCCGCCAGAACAAGGTGCAGATCCGAACCGCCACCGAGGTGGAACAAATTACCACCTGTGCCAAGAAAGTTACTGGGGTGCGGGTGCGCACCGAGCACGGCCGGGAACATATTCCCGCTGACATTGTGGTTTCTGCTGCGGATATGCATCACACAGAGATGTTGCTTCGCCCGGAGCAACGCAGTATCAAGTGGAGTCGCAAAGATCCGGGGATTAGTTGTGTGGTGGCGCTGCTGGGAGTGCGAGGCGAGCTACCGGAGCTGGTGCACCACCAGTTGTTGCTTAACGCCGACTGGGACGAGGACTTCACGGCCTTGGATTCCGGTTCTGGGGTATCCCGCTCGATTTATGTATGCAAGGCGTCGGCTACTGACCCGGATTGTGCACCTGCCGGGCACTCTAATGTTTTCGTGCTGATCCCGGTGTCCGCGCGGGAGGATTTTGGCGCTGCCGGCGACCCGCACATCGAGCAGATCATCGATCGCACTATCGCGCTTATCGACGCCCGCACCGGCACCTCGATTGCGGGGAACGTCGTCACGCGTGCCAGCATCGCCCCGACGGACTTTGCTGAGCGCTATCACGCCTGGCAGGGCAACGCGATTGGGTTGGCACACACCCTGCGTCAATCGGCGTTCCTGCGAGGCAGCAACGCCACTGCGAAAGTAGCTGGGCTGTATTTTGCTGGCGCCACCACCACTCCTGGCGTTGGGCTCCCGATGTGCCTGATCAGCGCTGACAACGTGCTGACCAGGCTGCGAGAAGAAGGGCGGCTCTAGCGAGACAGGTAGCCCTTGAACACAGCGTTGCCGAGTTTGAGCTCGGCATTGCTGAGGTTCCACGGTGAGGTGTTAAAGGTGTAGCTGATCGTTGTTTCCGCCAGGGCGCCCAGCGGTGCATCCAGACCTTGATCAGGCACCTGCATCAGGGCGACGTTCCCGCCGGCGGAGCTCAGCGTTGGGTCGCCGATTGCTGATGGTGGGACCGCGAAATCTTTGTTGAGATTTTTCATCCTGATGAGGATCTGGGCACCGCCCGTCGGCCCCTGGCGCACGGAGCGGATCTGCCACTCCACTCCGAGGCCTTCGTCGGTGACGGTATCGAATGGGCTTTGGGCCGTCGTCGGCGGTACCTGCTTGGCGGAGAATTCCGGTTTAGGGGTCTCGGTCACCGCTACCTGTTCTTCCGCCCCTGCTTGCGCCGCTGTTTTGCCATTTAGTTTCTCACCCAGGGGTGCGCAACCAGTAAGCACCAGCGCGACTGCGAGGCTTGTAGAAATCAGGGGTATGTGTTTCATATGGCACCTTGTTATGTAACTTCTCACGGACCGTTGCCCGTCTCAAAGGGATATTGTAGCTAGGTCACCAACTATTTTGATGGGAAAGCTGTGCGTTCTTTAGCTCGAATCTTGCGGAGCACTTCCGCTCTCTGGCCCTTTTATCTCGGCGTCATTTGCGCCTCGGTATCGGTGGCGGCGCTGTCGCTGGTCACGCCGTTTATTCTGCGGTCGGCCACCAACACGATCGTGTCCGCTGTCAGTGGTGAGGTCACCCCAGACAGCGTCACTCGAACCATTGTCATGCTCGCGGTGGCGTTGCTAGTCGCGGAGCTGGCCAACACCACCATCCACAATCTGGGCGGATACGTGGGCGATGTGATGGCGGCCCGGATGCGTCAGATTCTCTCCACACGGTATTTCGCCCGGTTGCTCAGCCTGCCGCAGAAATACTTTGATAACCAGGTGACCGGCACGATCATCGCACGCCTGGACAGGTCGATCACGTCGATCACTCAATTCCTCCAGTCCTTTTCCAACAACTTCTTCCCCATGCTCATCACCACCGTCGCGGTGCTGGCGATCACAGGGTGGTACTACTGGCCGCTGGCGGCACTCCTGGCCATCATTTTCCCGCTGTACATGTGGCTGACAACCCTGACCTCCAAGAAGTGGCAGCGCATTGAAGGCGAGAAAAACAGCGAAATCGACCAAGCCGGTGGTCGCTTCGCGGAGGTCGTGGGCCAGGTGAAGGTGGTCAAATCCTTCGTCTCCGAGCTGCGCGAGTTAGGCGGGTTCGGTGCCCGGTATGCTCGCACGGTGTCGCTGACCCGGCAGCAGTCCCGCTACTGGCACACCATGGATTTCGCACGTGGCAGCGCCCTAAACCTGGTGTTCTTCGGCATCTATGCCGTGCTGTTCTACCGCACCCTCCACGGCTACTTCACGTTGGGCGACCTGGTGTTGCTGCTGCAGCTCATCAACATGGCAAAACAACCGGTGTTCATGATGAGCTACCTCGTGGACACGGCGCAGCGCGCTGTGGCGGGTTCCAAGGACTACTTTGAGGTGATGGCGCAGGTCCCGGAGCCGACGGCGAATAAGCAACTGTTGGCTGCGACGTCGGCAAGCTCAGCACCGGAGCTGGCGCCCGAGCAAGCTCAGCCCCTCACCCCGCGCCCCGACGAACCGGTGATCGGTTTTAACAGTGTGAGCTTCGGCTACACCGACGAGCAGGTCATCCACGACGTGACCTTCTCTGCGACGGCCGGGGAGCGGATCGCATTGGTCGGTGAGTCGGGTGGTGGCAAATCCACCCTGGTGAATCTGCTGTTGGGGCTGTATCGGCCGAGTTCCGGCAGCATGACCGTGTGCGGGCGCGATGTCGCGGAACTGGACAACGCCACGCTACGCGCATCCGTGGGTGTGGTGTTCCAGGAGGCGGCGCTGTTTTCCGGCACGATCCGGGAGAACATCGCCTATGGTCGCCCGGGGGCGAGCGAGGCAGAGATCCTGGACGCCGCGAGGAAAGCGAATGCACACGAGTTCATCACAAAGTTTGCCGACGACTACGACACCGTCATCGGTGAGCGCGGACTTCGTCTGTCCGGTGGCCAGAAGCAGCGCGTGGCGGTGGCCCGCGCGATCCTCAAGGACGCGCCGGTGCTGGTGCTGGACGAGGCCACGTCGGCGCTCGATACCAAGGCGGAGCGCGCGGTGCAGAAAGGCCTGGACGAGTTGATGGTGGGTCGTACCACCATGATCATTGCGCACCGGCTGTCGACTATCGCGAGTGTGGACAAGATCATCACCCTGGTTGATGGCCGTGTTGACGAAGTTGGTAGCCCAGCCGAACTCGCCCAAACGGGTGGTATTTATGCTGAGCTTTTGGCCCTCACCGCCGAAGACTCCCTGGAAAATCGCAGAAAGCTCCAAAAATTTGGATTTAAGTCCTAGAAATTTTCTCAAGATATGGGACGGCCGGTACTATCTTTTCCGATCCCCTTAACTTCTTGCTCGATCAGACCCCGCGCCACTACCACCCATTGTGGCCGGGTCATCAGCACCATGAAATAAGACTTTTGAAAGGTTCCCCATGACCAACGCGGACTCCACTACCGCCACACTGAGCAGTAGGTCGCGTACCACCATCATCCTCACGACGAGCTTCATGCTCTTCTCTATGTTCTTCGGCGCCGGAAACCTCATCTTCCCGCCGATGCTCGGCGTGAACTCCGGCACCAGCTTCTGGCCAGCCATCATTGGTTTCTGCCTCGCCGGTGTCGCTCTCCCCGTCGTCGGTGTGATCGCGATTGCGCTGACCGGTAACAACGTCCAAGACCTGGCAAAACGGGGCGGCTCCATCTTCGGTCTTATTTTCCCGGTGCTGGTGTACCTGTCCATCGGCTGCTTCTACGCCCTGCCACGCACCGGCGTTGTTAGCTTTGAGACCGCTATCGTCCCCATCGCTGGGGTCAGCGGCACCGGCGCCAACGCGGTATTCTCCATCATCTTCTTCGGCATCGCACTGGCGCTGGCACTGAACCCTGCCGGCATCGTGGACGCCCTGGGCAGGGCCCTGACTCCACTGCTACTGATCCTGCTGGTGGTGCTGGTCGTGTTGTCCATGGTCAAGCTGGATGGCACCCCGGGCACGGTTGGTGAAGATTACGCCGCGCACCCACTTGCCAGCGGCCTAGTCGAGGGCTACCTGACCATGGACTCCCTCGCAGCGCTCGCCTTCGGCATCGTGGTCGTGAACGCCCTGCGATACAAGGGCTTCCCAGAAGGCAACACCCTCGTCCGCGGGGTCTCCACCGCTGCTGTGATCGCTGGTGGTCTGCTCGCCGTGATCTACGTGGGCCTCGGCGTGATCGGCCAGGTGATTCCGGACCCAAGCAAGTACGAAAATGGTGCATCGCTGCTTGCCGACGCCGCCAAGCTCACCATGGGGCAGCCCGGCATGATCGTGTTCGGCGCGATCGTTCTCCTCGCCTGCCTCACCACCGCAGTCGGCCTGATCGGCGCCACCTCTGAGTTCTTCAACCACCTCATGCCTGGCGTGTCCTACCGCATTTGGGCCGTCCTGTTCACCCTCATCGCCATCGCCTTGTCCATCATGGGCCTTGATGCGGTACTCGCTGTGGCCGGCCCCATCATCGGCTTCCTCTACCCACCAGCCATCGCACTGATCTTCCTAGTCCTGCTGGAGCCAGTGTTCGGACGTCGCATCAACACCGTGTTCAAGCTGGCCCTGCCGGTTGCCACCATCTGGGCAGCCCTGATGAGCTTCAACTCCCTGGGCTGGGGCTCAAACATCATCGAGCCAATGATCGGCTGGTCCCCAATGCACAGCATGGATCTCGGCTGGGTTGTCCCCGTGGTGATCGCCGCTGCGATCGGCCTCGCAGTTGATTTCAAACGCCCAAAGGAAGAAGTCATCTTCCGCGAAGACGCAAAAGCAGAGCTACCAACCGTATAGCCTGCCAAGCATGGAATGCCACCCCATAGGGGTGGCATTTTGGGGTTCAGGGGGACTATGGTCCCCCCTCCCTTTTTCTTGCAAAACCCGGGAAGCATAACCCGGATCTCGGAACAAAACCACCCAAATAGCAAACCTGCAGCCCCAAAAACCACCGAAACCCGGGAAACGCTTCCCGGGTTTCACACCTCAACCAACCAGCTCGCAGCTAGTTACTCGTCACGTCCTTTGGGGGACATCGATTCGATGATGCGGTGGCTGTCGCCAATGGCGGGCTTGGATTCTGACAGTGGGTCTTCGTCCACGTCACCGACCACCCCGAGGTCGCCGGCGATCACCACGTCACCTGCGATGACGATGCGACCTTCGTCGTCATGTTCGTAGCGCAGCACTGGCAGTTCGTTGCCTTCTTCGTCGTAGCCAGGGGCAGGGAGAGCTTCGTGTGCTTCCAGTTTTTCAGCGGTATCAGTCTTCTCCCATTGTCGGGTCACAACGCGACGTCGGGCGGCAGAGTCATCTGTCATGCCTTTGATCAGCGAGTACATCATGACGAACTGCATGAGGAAGAACGGCAGGGCCACGATGATGACAACCTCTTGCAGTGTGGCAATGCCGGTTTCTGGGGAAATCAGCAGCAACGCACCTGCGACGGCACCGATGAGCAGCGCCCACAACACTCGGTAGGACGTTGGGGATTTGTTCTCTTCACCGGTGGACATCATGTCTGTCACCATTGCGGCGGAGTCAATAGACGTGATGAAGAAAATGACGACGATTGCCAACGCGACTGGAGCGACGATCGCAGTGAGCGGGTACGCTTCCAGGAATTTGAACAAGGCGGCCGGAACGTCACCGTCTACTACGACAGGCTTGGTCAAAAATCCTGGGTCAGCAAATTCCAGCTCCAGGCCGGCGCGACCGAAGATCGCGAACCACACCACAGCAAAGATGGTAGGCAGTGCCAGCACGCCGGCGATGAATTCGCGGACGGTGCGGCCACGAGAAATGCGGGCGACGAAGAGTCCCACGAACGGAGACCAGCAGATCGTCCATGCCCAGTAAAACACGGTCCATTTGCCCTGCCAGCCAGGGTTTTGGTGGAAGGAGTCCGTCCAGAACATCAGTTCTGGCAGCTCTTCTGCATAGATACCGAACGCCTCGACCGTGCCGCGCAGCAGGGTGAGAGTTGGCCCCGCTATCAGAACATATACCAGGAACACCACAACCATAGCGATGTTGATGTTCGAGAGGATCTTAATGCCCTTATCCAGGCCAGAGGCCACAGAAATGCAGGCAATAACGGTGACCACCAGCAGGATTCCGAGCTGGACCCAGCTGATTTCCGGCACTCCGTACAGTTTGTTCAAACCAGCGTTAATCTGCAGCACGCCCAGGCCCACAGAGACCGCGATGCCGAAGACCGTGCCGATGATGGCTAGGGCGTCGATAAGCTTGCCCGGCGTGGAGTAGATCCGGGTACCAAGCAGCGGTGCGAACACCGACGACAGACGCGGCGGGAGTTTGCGCTTATAGATGAAGTACCCGAGCGCAAGACCGGGCAGCACCATGATCACCCACATGTGGATGCCAAAGTGATAGAAGGTGAACGCCATTGCTTCACGGGCCGCCGCCTGCGTCTGCGCATCGACGTCAGCGCGAGGCACGTTGTAGAAGTGGTTGATCGGCTCGGCAACACCCCAGAACATCAGCACCGCGCCAGTTCCACCAGCAAAAAGCATGGCAAACCACACGGGGAGGGAGTGCTCTGGTTCGTCGTCATCATCGCCGAGTCGGACTCGGCCGAAGCGGGAGACGAAAACCGCGATGAGGAACAGGAATGCCAGTGAGACACCACCGATGTACATCCAGCCCAGGTTGGTCAGCAATCCCCCAGCAATGTTGGAGAAGGCAACCTGCGCTTTCTGACCGGCGATAATCGTGCCGATCACGAAGACGATAATGAAGCCGGTGGCTACAAGAAAGACCACCGGATCGGTTTTCAGTCCGAGGAATCTCTTGTCATTCGGGTTCTCTGGAGTGGCCTGGTTGACCACTTTGATGGAATCCATGAGTTTCTTCCTGTGTTTGATGAAACGGAACCCTTGTAAGTTAGTTCATCTCACGGCAACTTGCCCATTTTTCACCAAGCGCATTTGTTATACAGCGCCAATTTTTTCCACACGAACGTCGCCGTGAGCTGCGACAATAAGGTCAGCCAGCTCGAAGCTGTGAATTGTGGGGTGTGCGGGAAATTCCACAATGTAACCATGCACGTGGTGCTGCCCACTACGGGCGCTTTGGGCCGTCAAGCGCTCTGTCACGTGGACTGGCAACAGGGCCATGTAGGAGTATCCGTTTTTGCTAAACAGCTGCAGGGTGCCTAGCTCCGCTAGCGGGAAGCTGACCCCGGTGCCGGGGATCGTGACCTGCTCCCCTACTTCAAGCACGATCCGTCGGCGTCGGATCACAAAAGCGATGAAACTCAATACTGCCACCACGATGCCGCAGGCGGGCGCCGCCACGCCTACGGCGTAGAGGGCCCGAATGGTGCTGTTGGTAGCTTCCTCGAATTCCCGGTAGAGGAACCAGGTCAGCGGCGCAAGCAACACAGTCAGGATTACGAGCGTGCGCGCAGCTGGCGAGCGCAGCAAGGCGCTGAATCGAGACGTTACTTTGATAAGGGCCACGGGTGCGAGTGTAAACCACCCTGGGTTAAGGATCGGGTACCGCATCCCTATAATGTTGCGTGTCTAGTCCTCACAATGAGAGTGGAATTACATGCGCCATTTCCGCATCGCCCTCACCACCCTAGCGCTTGCCACAACTGTGCTGGTCAGCGCGTGTTCTGCGGGCAGCACCGCCACTAGAATTGGCCGTACTGCCGATGAGGATGCGGTTATCGTGGCAACCTTTGGCCCACCAGCTTCCCTCGATTTCACCCGAACTGCCGGTGCCGCGATCCCAGGTGCGCTGATGAAGAACGTCTATGAGGGCTTGGTGCAGATCGACGATAACGGCGACATTGCTCCCCTGTTGGCCACGCACTGGGAACGTTCCGACGACGGCCGAGAGTACCTGTTCCACCTGCGCGAAGGTGTAACGTTCTCCAACGGCGATGCGTTCACCGCCCACACCGCCAAGTTTTCCATCGACCGAGTCACAACCGACGCCTGGACCAATGGACTCAAATCCCACATGAAAGTCGTCCACAGCACCGAAGTAGTGGATGAGTTCACCCTTAAGGTCACCCTGGAACGCCCCAGTAATCAATGGTTGTGGGCAATGGGAACCTTCGTGGGCGCCATGATGACGCCTCATGGCGTCGATAAGCTAGCGTCAGAGCCGATAGGCACCGGCCCCTACCGGGTTGAGCACTGGGCGATTGGGCAGTCGCTGACATTCACCGCCCGCCCGGACTATTGGGGTGAGCAGCCGGCAAACCGCACCGCCGCCATCCGCTACTTTGCCGACGCAGTGGGTGCCACCAACGCCCTGCAGTCTGGCGACGTGGACGTGGTGTGGGCAATGCAGTCGCCCGAGCTTATCGACGTCCTCCGCGCCCGCGGCAATTACCATGTGGCGGTGGGCACCACCAACGGTGAAGTGCTGCTCTCTATGAATAACCAGCGCGCCCCCTTCAACGACGTACGTGTGCGCCAAGCCGTCATGCACGCCATTGACCGGCAGGCCGTGATCGACACCGCCTGGGACGGCTACGGCCAAGACACCGGTGGTGTTCCCGTACCACCAACCGACCCGTGGTTCCGGCCTTCCAACCAGTACCCTTTTGACCCAGAAAAGGCCCGCAAGCTGCTGAAAGAAGCTGGGATCACGGAAGACAACAACGACGTCACTTTCACCGTCCCATCGCTGCCCTACGCCACCGCTATCTCTGAGTTGGTGGTGTCCCAGCTGCGGGATGTCGGCCTGGACGTCACCATCCAGTCCGTGGAATTCCCCGCAGTGTGGTTGTCGCAGGTGCACAAAGGCAAAGACTATGACATGTCGCTGATCGCGCATGTGGAACCGCGTGACCTCACCACGCTGTTCGCGCCGGGCTACTACCTGGGATATGACAACCCCGCCACCACGGAGTTGTTCACCAAGGCGGACGCGGGAACCCCTGAGGAGTTTCAGCAGTACATGGGCGAGGCAGTGGATCAGATCATGGATGCTGCCGCCGCAGACACGTTGTTTAACTTCCCCAATATCGTGGTCTCTCGTGACAACATCACCGGGGTGAGCCCGGATGTGCGTACCGATGGGATTGCCCTCGGTAAGTTAGGAAAACTGCAATGATCCGCCAGGCCGCTCGTTATCTTTCCACGTTCTTTTTCGCCAGTGTCGCAGTCTTTCTCCTGCTCAGGGTGGTTCCTGGGGATCCGGCGGAGGTCGCGCTGGGGGTCAGCGCAACACCCGAGGCGGTAGCCGCGAAACGCACCGAACTGGGATTGGATCAGCCACTCCTTCATCAGTATGTGTCCTGGATCGGCGGGATTCTGCGTGGCGATTTCGGGATTTCGCTCACCTCGGGAGCTGAGCTGACTCCGTTGTTGTGGGATCGGATCCAGGTCTCCCTGATCTTGGTGGCCACAGCAATGGTGTTATCGCTGGTGGTGGCGCTGCCGCTGGGAACGTGGGCGGCGCTGCGCACCCGGTCGCTGGACGGGGTGCTGATCACTGCGGCTTCCCAGGTGGGTATCGCGATTCCATCATTTTTGGCTGCGGTCCTGGCGGTGTCTTTGTTTTCGGTCCAGCTCGGGTGGTTCCCTGCTAATGGTTGGGTCCCACCGGGGTATTCCGTTGCTGGCTTCCTGTCACGGTTGGTTCTTCCCGCCGGCGCGTTGGCAGCGGTACAAGGGGCCATTATGACTCGGTATGTGCGCAGCGCCGTGCTGGACATCATGCGGGATGACTTCATGCGGACTGCGCGGGCAAAGGGCCTGACCACCATCGGCGCGCTGCGGAAGCATGGCCTACGTAATGCGGCGCTTCCGGTGGTGACCGTGGCTGGTTTGCAGCTGACGTCGCTGGTAGTGGGCGCCGTGGTGATTGAGCGGGTGTTCACCATCCCGGGGCTCGGCTCCATGCTTCTCGACGCCGTCGTCGGCCGCGATATCACAACCGTGCAAACAATCGTCATGGTGCTGGTGATGTTCACCCTCTTGGTTAACGCGGCAGTAGATATCGCCTACTCCATCATCGATCCACGAACGAGGGCGCAATGAAACTGAGTCTTTCCGGCCGCATCGGCCTGGCTATTGTGGCGTCGGTAGTGGTGGCTGCCCTCGTGTCCCTCGTATGGACTCCTTATGATCCGATCCATGCGATCCCCGCGGAGCGGTTGCAGGGATCCTCGTGGCGGCATCTGATGGGCACGGACCGCTACGGGCGTGACGTGTTTTCTCAGATGATGGCGGGGTCCCAGATTGCGTTGCTTGTGGGCGTGGTCGCGGTGGGGATCGGCGCGGCAATCGGTACGCCTTTGGGTGTCCTCGCTGGTATGCGACGGGGCTGGATGGAAAGCCTGGTGATGCGGGTATCCGATGTACTGCTCGCGTTCCCTGCCCTGTTGTTGGCGATCGTGACGGGTGCGGTGTGGGGATCCTCTACTGTTACGGCGATGGCGGCGATCGGAGTGGCTTCGATCCCTGCTTTTACCCGTATTGCCCGGTCAGGCACCATCCAGGTGATGAGCAAAGATTTCATCCTGGCTGCCCGCGATTCACAGATTCCGGGGTGGTTGATCGCGCTGCGCCACGTGGTTCCGAACATCACAAGCATGCTGATTGTGCAGGCGTCGGTGTCCTTTGCCTTGGCGATTCTTGCGGAGGCGGCGCTTTCTTTCTTGGGGCTGGGCACCCCACCGCCGGATCCTTCGTGGGGTCGGTTGCTACAAAACGCGCAGAGTTCCCTAGCTTCAGCCCCGATGCTTGCGGTGTGGCCAGGCGCAACGATCGCCATAACAGTGCTCGGTTTTAACCTGTTAGGCGATAGCCTACGTGATTTTGTGGACCCTAAATACCGGCGCTCGATGAAGGTGAACTCCTTATGATCTCCATTTCTGATCTGCGCGTCGGCACCCGTGAGGGCGACGAGCTGGTGCACGGCGTGAGCTTAACGATCGCCCCTGGCGAGCGGGTCGGATTGATCGGCGAATCGGGCTCCGGTAAATCCCTCACCGCGCTATCCATCATGGGATTGTTGGACCCCGATCTGTCGGCCGCCGGTTCCATCAGCTTCGAAGGGCAAGAGCTGCTGCAGCTGCGCGAACCAGAGCTTGCTGGCCTGCGTGGCGAGGAAATCTCCATGATTTTCCAGGAGCCCATGACCGCGCTCAATCCCCTGATGCCTGTGGGCGCGCAAATCGCTGAGGTCATGGTGGTGCACGGTACGGCGTCGAAAAGCCAGGCAAAAGAGCGCACCCGCGCGCTTCTCGACGACGTTGGCCTGGAGTCTGGCATGGCAAGCCGATATCCGCACCAAATGTCCGGTGGCCAACGGCAGCGTGTCCTCATCGCCATGGCACTTGCGAACAAACCCAAGCTGTTGCTCTGCGACGAACCCACCACCGCGCTGGATGTGACGGTGCAGCGGCACATCCTGGAGCTGATCGCGACGCTTGCGGAAAAGCATGACACCGCGCTGCTTTTCATCACTCATGATCTGGGGCTGGTGTCGTCCCTGTGCGAGCGGGTGGTCGTGATGAAGAGCGGGTCCATTGTGGAGGATGGACCGGTGGCGGAGGTTCTCAACACGCCGTCTCACGAGTACACCCGCGGGCTGTTGGCTGCCTCTGACCTTGAGGCACGCGACGCGGAGGGACACCTGTACACCGTGCACACTGCCAGCGCCGGTTCCTATCGCAAGGGACAAGCGCTCGCCATGCCTATCCGCCCAGAAATTGGTGACGTGGTAGTTTCCGCGAACAAACTCGGAAAGGTGTATCAGCGCCGCTGGTTCCTCAAGCGCACGGAAACCACCGCAGTTCGTGACGTTTCCTTTGAACTGCGCAAGGGCCAGCGCCTCGGGATCGTAGGCGGATCGGGCTCTGGAAAATCGACGCTGCTGCGGATGATCTCTGGCCTCGACATCCCAACTACCGGCACCGTTGCGGTCACGGGCAGCACGCAGATGGTGTTTCAGGATCCGTTCGCATCCCTGGACCCGCGGATGACCATCGCCGACTGCGTAGCGGAACCCCTGCGTGGGATGTCTGGTCCGGAGCGCCAGGCCCGAGTGCGGGAGGTGCTGGAAGAAGTCGGTATTCCGTTGTCAGCGTTGGGCCGCTATCCGCACGAGTTTTCTGGTGGTCAGCGCCAGCGCATTTCGATCGCCCGCGCACTGACAGTAAAACCCGACATCATCCTGGCCGATGAGCCGGTGTCCGCACTGGATGTTTCGGTTCGTGCGATGGTTCTGAACGTGCTTGAGGATCTGGTCAGTGCGCATAACATGTCGATGATCTTTGTCTCTCACGACCTGTCGGTCGTGCGTCAAATCTGCACCGATGTGTTGGTGATGCACCACGGGGAGGTGGTGGAACGGGGCGCGGTGGCCGACGTCTACGCCACCCCTCGCTCCGATTACACCCGCGAGCTGCTTGCAGCGGTGCCACGGGTGTAGCTGGGGTTAACAACCTGATCGACCTCGATCAATATTGCTGACGAGTTTCCACGTCGGGTCTTCCGACCCCTTGCGGATTCGCTGTTGCGTCAATCCCGCGGGAATGCCAATAAGCAAAAATGGCTACGAAGACGACACCTATCTACCCCGAATAAGCGGCGGGGCAAACAGTAGCGACGTCGAGCACATGTTCCTGGTGCACTTCGAAGCTCGCGACGAGGCGATCGAATTCTTGCTGTTCATAGGCCGTGATGGCGGAAAACTCCATGAAACCCTCTCCTAGTGGATGTGAGGCAACGAGGAACTTCCCCTTAGCCTAGGCCACTTCTTTCGTTCCTGCTTCATGAGACACGCGAGGCTAGTGATCAAGCAGCATCCGATCGAGCTCCTGCACAATTCCGGCCCCATCCACGCGTAGTCCGTCGTGTTGGAAACGGTTGGTCACGAGCGGTCGCAAGTCGCGGTACATGGCTGCGGTGTTCATGGAGTAGGCAAACGGCACGAAGATGTCGTCCACATACACAGCCGCTGCCGCGGTAGCCGGGGAGTTTGAGAGGTTGTGGACGTCGTAAAGCGCAGGCCAATCAGTGCGGGTGGCCAGCTCGTTCGCCGCGGCGGCGAAGGGACGCAGCGCTGGGTCTTCTTCGAAGAGCCACGGGTAGATGTGTTCGCCGGTGAGGTAATGGTCGGCGCCTTCCTCGAAGCCAGCGAATTCCTCGCGAATGCGGTGCGCCGACCAGTTGGTCGCGCAGCCGGGGCCGGCATAGAGAGTTTCGTGCAGCACTGCGTAGAGCGGGCCGCCTGCGAAGGACACCCGGGAGCCGACGTCAAGGAGGAAGTCCGAGCGCAGGCGCTTCTCCCCGCGCACCTGGTGGAATGGCTCTTCCAGCAGGTAGGCGAGGGTGTCAAACCCGGAGCCTCGGCCCAGTTCAATGCCGATGGTTCGGAAGCGGCGGGCGCTGAGTCGCTCTCCTGTCGGGAGCAGCTCCTCCGTGTTGTTTAAGTGGTGGCAGATCTCCGCCACCCGATCTGCTGCCCACGGAACTTGGTGGTAGAAGGCGTCGTGGCGACGGCGCAGCGCCGTGTAGGTGGCCCGATAAATGTCATCGACTTCCACCCCCACCGCCGGTAAACCGCCCGTGAGGTAGGCACGCTCCACGGAGTTAGGGAACAACGACAGGTACGTGGTGATGCAAAAACCACCGAAACTCTGCCCAATGAGGGACCATGTGTCCACGCCGAGGGCGGTGCGGAATTGCTCAGCATCACGGCAGATGGAATCCGCACGCAAGCAGGCGAGTTCGTTTGCGGTCCATCCCGAGTCGGCATCCACTCGCGTGGAGCGCCCCGTTCCGCGCTGATCCAGCAGCAGAATGCGGTACTTGTCGAGCATCGGAGCAATCCAGCCGTCGATCCCCGTGGGGCGCGGAGCTGGAAAACCGGGACCGCCCTGCAGATATACCAGGAAGGGAAGGTCTTCTCCCCCATCGCGCTGAATTTCGCGGGCGAAAACAGAGAGCTTCTTCCCGGCCGGATCCTCGTAAGACAGTGGCAGCTCAAGGGTGTGCTCAATGAAGGTGTGCCCCATCCGGCGGGAGCGACGTTCAAACAAACTCATAATCGCCACTGTACTTGGCCTCATGCCCGCGACGGTGCACAATAACTAAACATGACTACCGTTAAGTCGCTTGCTCCTGGTGTCGGATTGTGCGTGATCGGCGCGGTCGCCGCCTATGCGCTGGATCTGGCATTCCGTGCTGCTGCTGGGTTTTCTGCGCTGATCCTCATCGCGATTGTGCTGGGGATCGTGGTGGGTAACGTCCGTCCGGTCTCTGGTGCGCTCAACCCTGGCGTGGCATTCACCGCGAAGAAAGTGCTGCGCTTCGGCGTGGCTATCCTGGGCTTTTCTATCTCCTTGGCCACTCTTGCCCATCTTGGCCCTGCAATGCTGGGCGTGGTGCTCGCCATCGTTGCTGGCGGCATTGGCACCACATATGCGCTCACGAAGTGGTCGTCGTTGTCGCGGGAGCATGTGCTGATGATCGGCGCGGGATGCTCCATTTGTGGCGCTGCGGCGATCAGTGCCGTGGAGTCGGTGCTGCCGAAGCGTAAGACTGAGGAGATTGCGTCGGCGATTGCGGTGATCGTGGTGCTGGGGACCATGATGATTTTCGCCGGCCCGCTGGTTGCCTGGGGGCTGGGTTTTTCGCCGGAGCAAGGCGCACTGTTTATTGGTGGGGCGACTCATGAGGTGGGCCAGGTGGTCGCTGGTGGCTTGATGGCCGGTGTGGTCGAGCTGGCGGTGGCGATCAAGCTGGGCCGGGTGTTGTTGCTTGCTCCAGTTGTGGCTCTGATCGGGATGGGCGGTGAGCAGAAAACCCGCTGGACCACGCTGGTTCCGGTGTTTGTGCAAATGTTCATCTTGGCGGTCCTGGCCCGGACTTTCCTGCCGATTCCCGAGGTGGTGTTGGACGGCGTCGATACGCTGCGTACCTGGTTGTTTGCGGCAGCAATGTTTGCGCTGGGCACATCGGTGACGGCGCGGGCGCTGCTGAAGTCGGGGGCGCGTCCGTTCCTGGTGGGAGCGGTGGTCAGCGGCGTGATTATCGTTATCGCTTTGCTAGGAACACAGCTGATTTGAACGCCGTTTAAGATGGCGTTATGAGCCTTTACTCAATCAAGATGCGCGCCTCCCGCGCCGGCGCCCACATTTCCGGCGCGGAACGCATCGTGCCCCAGGCCGACATCGCAACTGTGATCAGCATCCTCACCGAACGCGCACTCACCCACCCGGGCGGCGTCCCCGACAGCGTCAACATCAAAACGACTCTCCTGACCGAAGAGATCACCCGGGTCCCAGCGCTGCAGGTGGTGGAAGTGCCACAGTCCCAGACGTTTATCCCCGACTTCCTACGTGAGCACGGGCTGAGCGAAGCTGCCCACGAACTGCTCTACACCGTCACCGGCCTGCGGGGCGCCATGCTTATCGACGCCCACACCGGCGAACGCCTCGATCCCAACGAAGATCGTGGCGTGCGGGTGACCAATATGGACCACGTGGTTTCTAGCGTCCGCGAGGGCAAACAGCATTTCGCTGAAGCTATGGCGCTGGCCAGCAAAGTGAATTTTCACCCAAACATCGTGGCTGAGCTCTGCATTTCCGACGACCCGAACTACACCACCGGCTATGTCGCGCACGAAGGCACCTACTATCGGCTGGCGAACTGCAAAGAACCAGGCGCCACCATCGGCACCCGCGTATTCCTCTATAACGGGCCGCAGGAAGAAATCGCCGACACCATCGATTACCTGGAACACACACCCGTACTAGTAGAGGGATGGCCATGCACCTAACGGATCTTGCCCGCACCGCAATGGCAGAATGGCAAGCTCAAGGCCTGCTGCGCACTCCCGGGATCTTCAGTTCCGCCCAGCACCCGGTGGCCACCATCGACGGCCGCGACTACGTGTTGTTTTCCTCCTCCAACTACCTCTCACTGGCTGCCCACCCAGCTGTCATTGCCGCAGCAACGGCAGCAACCGAGGAATTCGGGGCTGGCTCCGGAGGGTCACGTCTCACCACCGGGTCCACCACCTGGCACCGCAGGGCCGAAGCAGAATTCGCCCAGTTTGTTGGGAGCGAGGACGCCGTCCTGTTCGCCACTGGCTACCAGGCGAATCTTTCCACCATCGCCACGATCGGTACACTCACGGAGGATCTGGTGATCTTTTCAGACTCCCTGAACCACGCCAGCATCATCGATGGCTGCCGGATCTCCCGCACCCCACTTAAGGTGTTTCCTCACCGTGACATGGCTGTATTGGCAGACCTCCTAGCTGCCAGAACAACCACCCACGCGCTGGTCATCACCGATGGACTCTTTTCCATGGACGGGGATATCGCGCCCCTGCCGGAACTGCTTCGTCTTTGCCAGGACCACGGGGCGTGGCTCATGGTTGACGATGCTCACGCCGTCGGTACGCTCGGCGACCATGGGCGCGGAACAGTCGAATACTTCGGGTGCGCACTTCCGGACATCCTCATCGGAACCGCCAGCAAAGCCCTCGGCGCCGAGGGCGGGTTCGTCTGCTGCAATTCGGAGGTAGCTGGGCTGCTGCGCAATCGCGCCCGCAGCTATGTGTTTTCCACCGCGGTGCCTGCCAGCTCGGCAGCCGCGATCAGTTCGGCGCTCACGCTCGTAGATGAAGCTCTCCCCGCGCTCCGCCGCAATGTTACGCACCTTTGCCAGCTTCTGAATCTGCCGGTATCCCCCTCCCCAATCATCCCCATCCCGGTCGGTGATGAAGCCGAGGCGACGAAGCGCTCGGCTGCCCTCAAAGAGCAAGGGCTGTGGGTTCCAGCGATACGGTACCCCACGGTGCCGCGGGGAGCCGCCATCTTGCGAGTTACCGTAATGGCGGAGCACACCCCGGAGCACATCGAGCAGCTAGCTCGGGCGCTCGCTACTTCTGGACAGTGATCTGCCAGCCAGCGCTGCCTTTCTTACTGAAGTCAGTGACCTGGTATCCCTGGTCGGTCGCCCACTGCGGGATGGTTTCGGTGGCTTGGGTGCAGTCGAAGTCAATGACGAGGGAGTCACCTTCGGAGAGATTAGCCATCGCAGAACGCGCATCAACCAGCGGGAATGGGCACACTGCGCCGAGGGTGTCCAGCGCATAGGTGTTCGGTGCGATCTGGCGCAGGCCCTGCTGAGTTTCCGTGCGAACCTTCAGCGCTACCGGAGCAGTGGCAAAGGAGACAGAGGACTCTGATGCAGACACTGGAAGTGCGGTGTTCTGCGTCGGCTTGAGCAGCACCTTCGATGCGGCGCCCACGCCAACCGCGGTGAACAGCAGCGCTACCCAACCCTGGTAGCTGAACAGGCTGGTCTCGACCATGCCGTTACCCACGGTGCAGCCACCGGCCCATGCCGCGCCAACACCCATGAGGATGCCACCAAACACCGAGCGCTGCGCCTGGATTGCGTCTGGCAGGCGGACGCGGAACTCCCCAGTAGCCTTCGCAGCGAAGTAAGACCCGAGCAAGATACCTACGACGAGCAGGGTTCCCCAATTCAGGTGCTTCGCCTGCGCGGTAACCACAAAGCTAAAGATGTCAGCAGATGGCGTGGTGATACCCAGGCCACCGTTGCGACCAGAGGCCGCGGAGAGTGGCCAGGCAATCACGCCGAGGATACCCACCAGCGCACCGGCGGTGTACAGGTGCAGCGGGCGCTGCCACAGTGGCAGGTCAAGCGCAGTTTTACGGCCACGCAGCGCGTCACGCTGCAGGTAGAAGTTCACCGCATAGATAGTGAATGCCGTGAGCCCCAGCGCAAACCACCACGGAGAAACCCCCAGCGTTTCCGGGATGGTGCGGATCGGGATGGTCTTGGAGCGGAGGAACTCGTTAACTGGTTGGAGCGCGCCACGCTTCATTGCTGCAGCTGACAGCCCGTAGAAGATCAGAGCGATCCAGGAACCCACCAGGCCTTCGCCCGAGCGGTACCAGGTACCGGAGGCGCAGCCGCCAGCGAGGACGATTCCGAAGCCGAACAGCAGGCTGCCGAGAATCACAGCGAAGGGGGCGAAATCGTCTACTTCGGGGGAGATGATCCCGGCCGTCGTGAGGCCAGCTAGGCCAACGGCATGTACCGAAATGACCACCAGGAGGGCGACGATGCTGCGCCATGATTTCAGGGTGAAAATGTCTCGCAGCATGCCCGTGACACAGAACCTGCCTCGTTGCATAACGGCGCCGAGCAGGAGGCCGACGAGTAATCCAGTCACGATCATGGTGATCTTCCCTTTCACTTGAAGACTAAGTTGTGCATCTAACTTAAACTCAAAAACCAATTTTGTCTACTCAAAACAGACCGCTTAGTCTTTTTTGTTCTGAAAAACCATCACAACTGGCAACCCCACGCAAAGAAGAGTTATATAGTCATGGCGAAGAAAACAGACAAAGGAGTACATGTGGCGGGCAAAGACCAACGACTCGTTGAGCAACTCCCGCCAGCACCCAATCCATGGCAACTCCTCACTGCCTTCCACACCCCCGGCCCGCGCTGGCCTGGCGCGCTGCGCGCGGCCCTCGCCATGCTGATTCCGGGTTCCCTTGCGCTGCTCTTCGGGCTGGATCATGAGGTCGTGTTGATCACCGCCGGGTCGTGCACTGTCATTTACGGCGAAGGGCACCCCTTCCGTACTCGCATTAAAGTGTTGGTGATCGCGGCGGCTCTCATCATCATGGGCACCGGCTCAGGTGCACTGGTAGGGCAAACGGTGTGGGGGCACATTAATGCTGGTGATACGCACTGGTGGCTGCTTCTCACGGCGGTGTTTTCCTGCGCGATCGCCGGGGCACTCCTCTTCGTATCGAACGCGCTTCGGCTGCCACCACCTGGACCGTTTTTCATCGTGATGGTGGCGTCTGCCTCGACGATGACGCCTCGGCTAGGGGTGGAGCCCTGGCAGGTATCGCTGTTTGCCAGCATCGGTGCGCTGAGCGCAATCGTGATCGGAATGGCACCGGCCCTGGTCCACCCGCAGCAGCCGGAGGAATCAGCGGTTGAGGTCTTAGAAGGCGCAATCGCCGCGCTGCAGGAATGCGGAGGCGTCAATGTAGCGCGGCGCCACCAGGCGGAAACAGCCCTGGCTGATGCATGGTTTGCGCTCTCCGATGCAAAGGTGGTGCGGGGAGGCAAGGTTATCGACCAATCCCGTACCCAGTTGGTAGAGCGCGCGCTAGCGGCTCAGCAAGAGCTAGCTCGGCTGTCCGCGGGTCTCACCGACACTGGCGCCACCGCCAGCGATTCACCGTCCTACGTCAACACCTCGCGCGTCACCATTCCGCATACTCGTCCCTCGGTGACATTTCGGCTCTACCGGTCCGCGAGCTGGTACAGCCACGCGACGGTCACTACCGTACGTATTCTTTCCGCGGCGCTGGCTGCCTCGGTGGTCGGCATCGCGTTGGGCTTTGACCGCCCGGACTGGGCGATTGTCTCGGCAGTGATGATGCTGCAAATGGGACCGGATCTGATTCCGGGAACCATCCGCGGCGCGCACCGCTTGGTGGGGTCCATCGTCGGCATCGGTGCTTTTGCCCTCATCCACCTGCTAGATCCGGGCCCGTGGGGGTTGCTGTTCTTCTTGGCATTCACGCAGTTCATGGCGGAAATTTTCGTGGTTCGCAACTACGCTATCACGGTGATTTTCACTACCCCACTGGCGCTGCTCATGGGTGGCGCCACGCACACTGAGCTCGCGCCGGTGCTTGTCTCGCGTATCGCGGAGACCACGATCGCCACGGCGTTCGCTATCGCTGCGCTCTGGTTGGTTTTCCGGGGTGCGGATCAGGTGCGCCACGCCGAGCTGGTCGAGCGCTGTTACGGCGCGATGGGCAACCTCATCGGTGCGCTCACCACCAAGACTCCCGACGCAGCGCTGGCTTCTCGACGCGCCCTCCAACACGAACTCCTCGGCGAACGCGGCGCTATCCAGTCATTAGCTGCCAACTGTCGCGCTGTAGCCGAGCAGCGCTGGTCAGCACATTTAAGGTTGCAGGACGCCGGATACGCGGTCCTGGACTATTGCACCGCCCACGCAGATCGGGAATTGGAACTGGAGGAGATTGAGCAGCTCGCGCAGCGAGTTCGACGGAGTTCCTCAGGCTAAGAACTCGAGAATTTCCCGCACGACAGCATCCGGGTCTTCAAAGACGATGCCGTGGCCGCCGTGGAGATAGCGCAGGTGGGCGTCGGCAAGCGCGGCGGTGAGCTGTTGTTGATGGTGCGGGGGTACCATCGCGTCCTGAGTGCACGACAGCACCAACGTCTCCGCGGTGATGCTGGGCAGCAGCGCGCTAATATCGACGCTCCGGTTGAGTCGCATTTGAGCTTCGCCGAAAGCGCTAAAAACCAGTGACTTTCTGCTCGCTTCGAGTTGCCGTGGGCTCATCGAGGCGATGAACTCCGGCCCGAACACCGAAAGCACGGTGAAGGTGCGGAGTGCGTCTTCGTCGGTCTCGCGCAGCCGGAACCAGAGATCGTTGCGGGCATGTTGCTGCTGATCGCTGCGCGCCCAGCCCGCCAGCACCACCAGCTGGCTCAGCAGCTCCGGGTGGGTACCCGCAAAGGCCGCCGCTACCACTGCGCCCAAGGAATAGCCGACGATCACTGGACGCTGTAGCCCGAGACCGTCAATCAGCTGTCGCGTTTGCTCCACCAATTGCGACACGGTGAGCTCCTGCTGGACTGGCTGGAAATCCAGTCCAATGACCCGGTGGTGGCGCGCCAACTCGGGAAACACGAGCCCGAAGTGAGAGGCAGTGCTCCCAAACGTGCCGTGGAGCAGCACAATCGCGCCCGTCTCAGGCCCTTCTGGGTCGGAATCGTAGTAGCGCGGCGCGAAGGGAGCGGAGCGGAAATCGAGGGCGCGAAGTTTAGGCATAACAGCTAAAGCTTAGGTGCTAAACAGCTCACTACACCGCACCGGCTCCCCAGCAGCTGCGAAATCCGCTCGCGCCGCGTCCAGCAGCGCCGGGTCCACGATCGCATCCACGATCACTTGCCCCAGCCCAATTGTCGAATCCAGGATCCCCTCCGCTGCGGCGTCGGAAGCGGCCGCTTGTTCAAAATCACTGGTATGCAGCGCCACCCCCACCGGTGCGATTTTCACCATCGGGTGAATCCCCGGGATGAGGTGGGAGACGTTTCCAAAGTCCGTGGAGGCCGCTAGGGTTTCCGGAACGATCCCGGCAGGTAAGGGATTCCGGCCTCGCCTAGCCTGCGTTGTCCGCCAGCGTTCCGCCAATGCGTGATTGTTACGTACCGGCAGTGTCGCTGGGTGCACGTCCCAGTTCGTGGTCACGGTCACCCCAGCCATGAGCGCCGCACCGGTAATGATGTCGTCCACGCGTTGGGACAGGTCTACCAGGGTGTCCGTGTACAGCGAACGCACGTAGATGTTCATCCGGGCGGTCTCCGGGATGATGGAGGCTCGTTCTCCGCCTTCATTGATGATGGCGTGCAGGCGATCGCTCGGGGGCATTTGCTGACGCATCAGTCCGAATGCCTGGTAAGCCAGCGATGCCGCGTCGAGAGCGTTTCGTCCCATGAAGGGTTCGGAGGAGGCGTGGGCGGGCTTGCCGTGGAAGGTCACTTCCAGGTTGCGACGTCCCACCCACACGTGGCTGCCGATGTCGTAGGTGAAGGGGTGGATCATGACGGCGGCGTCGATCCCGTCGAAGGCGCCGGCCTGGATGAGATACTCCTTCCCGGAGTGCCCCTCTTCGGCGGGAGTTCCTAGAAACACCACTTTTCCTTGCGCGTCACTGTCTTTCAGCACCTGCGTGGCAGCGAGGAATCCGCCGAGCCCACAGGCTGCGATGACGTTGTGTCCGCAGGCGTGGCCGATCCCGGGCAGCGCGTCGTACTCGCTGATCACGGCAATGGTGGGGTGCTCGCCGGATGTGAAGTCTGGGCTGGCCCATTCTGCCCGCACGGCAGTGTCCACGCCATGCACCCCCTTGCGTGCGTCGAAACCGTGGCGGCGCAGCAGGTTGGTGATTTGTTCTGCGGAACGGAATTCCTCAAAGGCGGTTTCTGGATGGGCATGCAGGTCCAGGGCGAGTTCGACGAGCTCTTCGTGGAACTGCTGCGCTGCCTTATCGACGCCGTCCCACAGTTCCTCCTGCCCGGAATAATGTCCTAGTTCGGTAGGAACGGGTGACGCGGTAGCAATCTTTTCTTCGACGCGGGCGTTGATCTGATCGAGGTAAGCGGTTGACGGGGTGTACTTGTCAGTCATGAGCGTCCTTATCCGTGATTGTTACTGGTTGGGGATCAAGATTCCGGCACCTGGGCCAAGTGGCAGATCGAGCACGTACCAGCCGAACAGCATCAGTACCCACGCCATCCAGAACGGCACAACGAAGGGCACGAGGCGAGACATGAGTGTTCCGAGACCAGCTTGCGGTTCATAGCGACGAAGCAGGCCCAGGATCACGATCATGTATGGGTTCAGTGGTGTCATCACCTGAGTAGCAGAGTCGCCGACGCGGAAGGCTGCCTGGACGAAGGCTGGCTCGTAGCCGAGCAGCGCAAACATTGGCACGAAGACGGCTGCCATGAGGGTCCACATGGCGGAGCCGGAAATGATCAGCAGGTTCAGGCAGGAGGCGAGGATGATGAAGGCCAAGATGGCAACGAAGCCGGTCAGGTGCATGGATTCCAGGAAGGCTGCTCCCTTCACTGCGGTAAAGGTGCCGATGCCCGTCCAGGAGAACAGGGCGACGAACTGTCCCAGGATGAAGGCAAGGACCAGGAACTCGATCATGTCCTTCATGGCCAGGCCCATCATTTTCACCACATCGGGCATGCCCTTGATGGTGCGGATTACCGCGCCGTAGGCAATGCCCATCACCATGAAGTAGGCGAAGACGATGAAGACAATCGAGTCAAGCAATGGTGATTTCGGCAGGAACTGGCCGTTTTCGTTACGCCACGGCGAGATGGGAACCAACACCGACGCCATGATCACGACGGTCAGCACAAATGAGGCGAACAAGGACATCCAGAGCGCCTTGTTTTCGATGGTGCTCAGCTGCGGGGAGAGCTCGTTGCCCTCTTCATCGCGGTCACCGCGGGTTTTGGCGTCCTCAGTGCTAATAGTTTCTTCGGTAGGGACGCCGATTTTCTCCATGCGAGGCTCCAGGATCCGGTCGGTGATAAAGCCGGATAGCAGACCGAGGATCAGCGCCGAGAAGAAGTTGAAGTAGAAGTTGGACACCGGATTCACTTCGGTGGCTGCTGTCCCGGGCAGGGTCTGCATGACCGCGTTCGTAATACCAGCAAACAATGCGTCCAAGCTGGTTGGGAAGAAGGACGTCGAGTAGCCTGCGCCGACGGCGGCGAATCCGCCGAGCAGTCCGGCCACTGGGTGGCGGCCAGCGGCTTTGAACACCATGGCGGCCAGTGGTGGAATCACCACGAAGGCGGAGTCAGCCATGATGGAGGCCGACACGCCCACGATGCCCACCGCGTACGGCAGCGTCCACTTTTTTGCCGTAGCAAACAGCTTGCGCACGAGGGCACTGAGCATGCCGGATCGTTCCGCCACGCCCACTGCAAGAAGGATGGGCATCACGGTGAGCAGCGGCGGGAATCCGATGTAGTTCTTGCCCAGGTTGGTGGTCAGCCAGGTCATTCCTTCCCCGGTGAACAGGCCATTGATGGTCAGTTCATCTTTTCCGGGAACGGGGACACTGACCCCCATGTAGTGCATAACTGTGGAGGCCACACCAGTAATAAGGAAGAGGATGAGGAACAGCGTGAACGGTTCGGGAAGCTTGTTTCCTATCACTTCGATGGTGTTAAAGGCTTTATCCCAGCGCGTTTGCTGCGGCGGGTTGGTTCGGTTGGAGGTCGCGGTAGTATGCGTCATTTCCGTGGGTCCCATCTCATCGCTTACATGTGACCCACAACACTATTCATAAATGTGCTACCTCGACACCAGAACGGATGCATCGTAATAGAACCGAAACATTTCCTAACCGAGCTGCCCCACACTGCGCCGCATGACGTCGCTCAGCAGCTCCCCTACCCTAGCTTCTTGGCCCGGCGCGGCAACAAGCGGATGCACGATAGCGAAGAAGCCTCCCGCCCACACTTTGAGCAACCCGTATTGATGGTCATAGCGGGCTATCCCCCAGTCGGCGAACCACTCAAAGAGATTGCCCACCAACTCCGGGTCGTGCACCCAGGCCCAGACCGGGTCGCGACCGTCGATAGCGAGCAAGAAGGCACTGCCTTCACGACGCACAAGGCTGGCATCTAAGAAGTCTCCCGAGTTTCGGGACAGTTTGATACGGAGCGGATCTACCTCAAATCCGGGGGCATATGATGCGGTCATAACAATGGCCTCGTTTCCAAAATCGCACTTCCCACGATGAAGGTGACATCGCGGGCCGATCTTCCCTTGTGGGCACCGTCATGCGATATGCGGTTGCCAGTCGGCCAATTCAAGGGGATTGTGGGCCGAGCTTCAGGATCGTGCCCTGGAGCCTACCAGACAACAGACTAAGCTGTCTATTGATTTCAAAAAGCCCACGTCAGCCTCTGCAGTAACTTATAGTGTGTGCTATGACACAACCTGAAGTTAGAAAATGGTCAATCATTGGCCCTGGCCTTGTGGCCGCTGCCACCGGCGTCGGTTCCGGCGATCTAGTAGCCACCTTGATCGCTGGACAAAAGTACGGCTATGCCCTGTTGTGGGCGTGCATCGCCGGCTCAGTTATGAAGATCGTGCTCGTGGAGGGCGTGGGACGCTATACCCTTGCTACTGGCAATACCATGTTCCACGGTTGGCGTGAGCTCGGAAAGTGGACCTCCTGGTATTTCGTCCCTTACATCGTGATCTGGGGCTTTGTCTATGGCGCCGCCGCCATGAGCGCTTCCGCTATGCCACTGAAAGCGCTGTTCCCTGGTACACCATTGGAGATGTGGGCGGTGCTCACCGCACTGCTTGGTTTCGCTTTTACCTGGTTGGGGAAATATCGCACTTTTGAGAAGGTGATCGCCGTTCTAGTCGGCATCATGTTCCTCACGGTTTGCGGTATCGCCACACTGTCCCTGCGAAATATTGGAGAGATCGCCTCTGGCCTCGTTCCCACGATTCCGGACGGGTCCTTCGTGTACGTTTTCTCACTCGCAGGTGGCGTGGGTGGCACCATCACGCTGGCAGCCTACGGTTACTGGTTTACGGAAAAGAACTGGCACGGCCCATCGTGGATGAGGGTCATGCGCTTGGACAATACTGTCGCTTACGTGGTCACTGGTATCTTCGTGGCCGCCATGCTTCTGATCGGTGCGGACTTGCTGTATTCAGCGAACCTAGCCGTCGCAAAGGGCGACCGCGGTTTGCTTGACCTCGCCGTCATCCTGGACGAGCGCTACGGTCCCATCATGGCCAAGGTCTTCCTCGTCGGGTTCTGGGCCGCAGCCTTTTCTTCCGTGCTCGGCGTATGGAACGGTGTTTCCTTGATGTTCGCAGACTTCGTGGGCCATGTGAAGCAGCTCCCTAAGGACGATCCCGCGATTCACGTCGGTGGACGTTACTACCGCTGGTACTTGCTGTGGCTCACGTTTCCGCCGATGCTGCTACTGTTCCTGGGCAAGCCAACGGCATTGGTCATCGCCTATGGTGTGCTGGGGGCGTTCTTCATGCCGTTCTTGGGTTTGACACTGCTCATTTTGCTGAACACCAAGCACACTCCAAAGGAATGGCGCAACGGTTGGCTGGTCAACACCTTCATGGGAGTGATCTCCGCGGCGTTCGTCTACATCTGCGTGACCGAGCTGATCAAGGTGTTTAACTAGTGGCATTCCACCCCACAGCTACTAAAACGATAGTGCATCTTTCCCCATTCTCGGACCTCGATCCTTTTGCGCACTTAAGCAGCACTAATTAAAATCCCTCTCACTTATGTGAGTAGCGGGAGGCATAGTGAGCCACGTTTTTGATCTGCGTACGTATCGCATCCGCGCACTATCTACGCTCATCATCGCGCAGATTGCAGGCGCCGTCGGTATGGGGGCGGCTACCTCGGTAGGCGCTCTGGTCGCCGCCGATATTGGTGGCGATGGCTGGACGGGTATGTCGGCAACACTCAACACGGTGGGTGCTGCGCTGTTTTCCGTCCCGCTCGCGAGTTTGGTCTTGCGGTTTGGCCGAGCGGCATCCATGTCCATCGGGTTGCTCGTAGCTACGGTGGGAGCAGCGCTCGCGATCCTTGCTATCCAGCTACATAGCTTCCCCATCATGCTGTTGGGGTTCGTGCTGTTGGGCGCCGCCACCGCAACGAACCTGCAAGCGCGTTTCGCGGCGGCGGATGTCGCGCACCCAGATACCAAGAGCCGGGATTTGTCGATTGTCATTTGGGCAACGACTCTCGGAGCAGTGCTCGGCCCCAATCTCATCGCCCCAGGTGGCAGAGTCGCCGCTGCTGTGGGGTTGAACGAGTTCGCTGGCCCGTTCCTGTTTTCCATCGCCGCACAACTAGTCGGTGTCGTGGTGCTGTTCTTCGGGCTTCGCCCGGATCCCG
Organism: Corynebacterium sp. NPDC104732; assembly: GCF_055583565.1. Taxonomy (NCBI): domain Bacteria; kingdom Bacillati; phylum Actinomycetota; class Actinomycetes; order Mycobacteriales; family Corynebacteriaceae; genus Corynebacterium; species Corynebacterium sp. NPDC104732. Next base: position 47,936 of record NZ_JBVJNS010000006.1, on the reverse strand, counting down.
CGGTAGTCATTCCAGAGCGGCACGAGACTACCCCGGAGACCGGTAGTCCGAAGCGCACGAACGGAATTCCTACCGGCGCACTCATTGGCATGCTAGCTATCGCAGTGTCACATTTGACGATGGTGGGGATCATGGCGGTAACACCCCTGCATCTCAGCCACCACGGGGCAAGCTTGGTCATCATCGGTTTGACGATCAGCCTGCATATCGCGGGCATGTTTAGTCTGTCGCCGGTGTTCGGTATTGCTGCGGATAAGGTGGGCAAGCTCGTGGTGATCTGGCTTGGGTTCCTCATCCTGGTGGCGTCGGCGGGAGCGCTTGTCCTATTGCCAGAAAGTCACACCGTGGTGACGGTCGCGCTGGTGGGCGTTGGTTTGGGCTGGTCCGCCTCCTTGGTGGCAGGTTCCGGTCTGGTGGCGGAAAGCGCAGAGACCCGGACGGAGGCGACCCGAGTACAGGGTGCCTCGGATCTAACTATGAATATCGCTGGTGCTGTGGGTGGTGCGGCGGCCGGTCCGATGTTGCTCTTCACCGGCATGCCGGGGGTTGCTGCTATCGCTATCGTTTTTCTTGCTGTGACTTCAGGCGCAATCCTCTGGCTGGGGAAGCAAGCGCCAATACACTAGACGGTGACAGGTTTCCCGATCTTTCAGGAGCTTTCCATGTCCCATCCTTTTGAGCTATCGTCTCGCGTTGCACTGGTCACGGGTGGCTCTACCGGCATTGGTTTGGGGATCGCGCGCGCTCTTACGGAGTCTGGCGCCCGCGTCGCCGTCGCAGCGCTTCCCGACGCCCACCTCGATTCCCTGCCCGAGAACCTCCCGGATGCCTTGGCTATCCCATGCGATGTGACTGACGTCGAATCCTGTTCCAGCGCCGTGAACGCCACTGTAGAGCACTTCGGTCAGCTGGATATCCTGGCAGCTAACGCTGGGGTTTTCCCACAAGCTGATCTCGCCACTATTGATGCCGACGTCCTGGAGGAGATCACCCGAATCAACGTCGGTGGCCTGGCTAATTGTGTGAAGGCTGCGCTTCCTGAGCTGAAGAGGTCCACTGCAGGACGCATCATTGCTACCAGCTCCATTACCGGAAACATGACTGGCTACCCGGGCTGGGCACACTATGGTGCCACGAAGGCCGCCCAGATGGGCTACGTGCGCACCGCGGCGGTTGAGCTGGCGCCACACGGCATCACGGTCAATGCTGTGTTACCTGGGAATATTTTGACCGGCGGCCTTGAGGACTTGTCCGAGGATTACCTAAAGGCCATGTCCGTGGCGGTACCGAGCGGTGAGCTCGGCCGCCCGTCGGACATTGGCTACGCGGTGGCGTTTTTAGCTTCCGATGCCGCCCGCTTTATTAATGGCCACGGGCTTGTGGTGGATGGTGGACAGATCCTGCCGGAGTAGCAATCAATTCGTTGCTGAGTTTGCGCTCGCTGCGTTGGCGCTGGCGCGCCAGATCATTTTCGGTAGGGAATCGTCGGGCTACTGCCGAGAAGATCGCGCCGGTGACGTTGTGCAGAACCGCCGCGACAGCGCCCGGCAGTGCAGCTTCGGGACTAAAGAATTTCGCTGCCATGCCAGAAGATAGGCCAGCGGATTGGGTGCCGATTTCCACAGCCATGGTGCGATTGTAGGATTCCGGCATCCGCAGCGCTTTACCCGCCAGGTATCCGAGCAGGTACCCGAGCGCATTGTGCAGCAAAACAGCCAGGAACACCAGCAGCCCCACCTTGGCCAGGTTGGCGCCGTTCTTCGCCACGGTCGGGAACACCACGCCGCCGATACCCAGGATGGAAATCCATGGCAGCACTGGGGAAATGAGCCCGATCCACCGGTCGAGCAGGTAGCGCAGCACCAGACCACCGATCACCGGCAACAGCACCGTCTGCACCAGGGAGATCGCCATCGCCCGGGCATTAACGTCGGTTTCCGCGCCTGCGAGCACCAGCATCAGCATCGGCGTCACGATCGGCGAAACCAGCGTGGAGACCGAAGTCATGGCCACGGACAGCGCCACGTCCCCCTTGGCCAGGAAGGTGATGACGTTGGAGGAAGTGCCGCCTGGGACGGAACCGAGCATGAGCAGGCCCACGGCAAGTGCAGCATTTAGGCCCAGCAGCTTAGCGACGACAATGGCCGCGAGCGGCATAATCACAAACTGAGCGATCACTCCGATCAGGATGGGCAGTGGTCGGCGCGCGATTTCTTGGAAGTCTGGGATGGTGAGAGTGAGGCCCATTCCGAACATGATGATCATGAGGAACTGGGTAATGAACGCGGCTGCAGGCAAGAACGGCGCAGGGTAGAGGAAGGCGATCACAGTGCCCACGAGGATGAACGCTGGGAAAGCGGTAACAGCTATAGCTGCGGAACGGTCAGCTGCGGAAAAGTTGTGAGACATGCGAAGTGCTCCATGAGGACAGGGTGGATACTGTGCAGTGCGTGCGGGGTGGAGCACGGTGAACTTTGCAAAGCCAGGTGTGGCTGTAACTTCACCATAACACCTTGTGATTACAGTCACAAACAACTTACCCTTTAAGGGTTACCCGGTAACCTACAGCCATAACAGTTACCCGGTAACCTTTCGGAAGGTGACTCATGCCAATACCCCACTCCCTACTGGAGCTCCTCACGGATGGACCAGCCTCTGCTAGTGATCTTCGCCGAAGATTCCAGGAGCTCACCCATCAACAATGGCCTCTTAACAAGGGGCAGGTTTCTCAGACCTTGGGCCGTCTGAATCGAGATGGCCTCATTCGCAGCATGGGTTCCGAGTACGGCCCTAGCGGCCACGCCACCGAGCTTTTTGCCATTACAGAAACTGGCAACGAAGAGTTGCTTCGTTGGTGGCGCAGCCCCGTGGTGCACTCCGAAAACCAACGCGATGAACTGGTGATCAAAATTTCCCTCGCAGCCGCGACCAAATCGCAGCAGCTTCCAGACCTCATTCAGCGGCAACGCGAGGCTGTCATGAGTGAATTGAGATCCACAACCATGCAGCTGCGCGAACTGCCCAAGATCCGCAGCGCTGACCGGTTACTGCTTGAAAGACGCATTTTCAATCTCGAAGCTGAAAACCGCTGGCTCGACCGCATCGACACCCTCAAGGACGCCTAGAACCATGACCGCCCCCACCCTATTCCTCGACAACGTCACCAAGATCCACCAAGACGGCCCGAACCGCATTCACGCCCTGGACTCCGTCACCTTGGAAGTCATGCCTGGCGAGCTCGTTGCCATCATGGGCGCCTCCGGTTCCGGAAAGTCCACGCTGCTCAACGTCGCAGGTACTCTCACCACTCCCACCTCCGGGCGTGTGCTGCTCGGCGGTGCAGATACCAGCGAGATGAGCCCTAACAAGATCGCAGCTTTACGACGCCAATTCATCGGATTCGTCTTCCAAGACTTCAATCTCCTGCCCACACTTACCGCGACGGAAAACATCGCGCTCCCCCTGGAGTTAGATGGGATGAACACTCGAAACGCTCGTGCAGCAGCGCTGCACACGCTGGAAGAACTGGGGCTCACGGAATTAAGCGACCGCTTCCCGTCTGAAATGTCCGGTGGACAGCGGCAGCGCATCGCGATTGCGCGGGCGGTCGTCGGCAAGCGGCAGCTTTTGCTGGCTGACGAGCCGACCGGCGCTCTCGACAGCACCACCGCCGACGACGTCCTCGAGCTCTTGGTTTCCCGAGTTCGCGCCGGCGCCGCAGGTCTTTTGGTCACCCACGAGCCACGCCTCGCTGCCTACGCCGACCGCACCATCTACCTACGCGACGGCCACATTCATGGAGGTGCCAAGTGACAGCCCGCCTCGCCTGGCGCGACCTGCGTCAAAACTGGAAACGATCCATCCTGGCTGTACTGCTTTTCGCCGCCCCAGTGTTCCTCATCGGTACCTTCCTAGGCCTGGTTGAAGGCCCTTGGCAACCTCCCACCTACCAAGGAAAGGAGTTCGTCGCATCCGTATCCACCTGGCAATGCAAAAACACCTCAGACGATGGTTTCTGCACCAAGGATCCCGAAGCGCTTAATCGCCCTGACCTGCAGCGCATTGCCACGAGCGTTCCCGGGGAGTTCGTCCCCGAACTGAACCTCACTGCAACCATTCATGGCAGTGACGCAGAGTTCTATCAGGCGGTTACAGCCTCCGAGGTGGATACTAGTTCGATCGCCGTTCCCCCGCCCGGCCAGATCTACTTATCACCACGAGAGGCTGCGCTCCTAGGCGTGCAGGAAGGTGATCGGGTAGCTCTCACTTTCTCTGGTACAAATAGCACCCAAGACTTTGTCGTTGGAGCTCCAGAAACGGGAGGCTTCTACGGTGGCCGGTCCAGTGTGAACATCGCTGACCTGTCTTTCTTCGACCCGGCCACGGCTGTATCCGCACAGCTCCCCGCAGACTGGCATGTGCAGTGGTACTCCGACAACACTCGCGAAGTTTTCGACACCGACCAGGGCGTGAGTGTGTATTCCTCGATTCCCACTCCACCGCCAGCTAATACGGATAAAAAGGACCTGCTCGTGGTGTCCTTTTTGAAAAACCTCAACGCAGATGACCTAGCAGGCACCATCGCACTCACCGTATTGATAGCAGTTCTTCTTGCTTCCATCGTGGGACCAATTTTCGCCGTCGCGGCGGGGCGGAACCTGCGGATCAATGGCATACTCGCCGCCAATGGCGCCACCTCAGCTCATCTGCGGGGCATCATGCTCTGGCATGGTATTTTCATCGGGCTTGCCGGGGCGATCGTGGGCACTGCACTAACCGCACTCGCCGGGATTGGAATCCGGGTGTTCAGCACCGACATCGGCTTCGCATTCCATCTGGACTTATGGGTTGCACTGATCGTGCTCGCGATGCTGTGGGGTCTCGTCGCCGCACTCGTCCCTGCGATTCGGGCCTCCCGAATGGACCCGGTACAGGCGTTGGCGGGAGGAGCGTCGGTACGCATGCGTCGGCTGCGCCCTTGGCACCTTATCCCGCTCGCGTTCGGTGCGCTGTTTTTCCTCCTCATCATTTTCGACGACGGCGACGCGCTACCGATCCACATCGCAGGGTTGATCACGGTGGTGGTGCTCAGCGCTCCACTGCTGTTGTTGGGAGCATCGCGGCTCGTTCGTTTTGTTTCTCTACCGGCGCGGCTCGCCATCCGTGACGGCGTGCGCAACTATGGCCGCACGATGCCAGCTATCGGCGCTATTGCCGGCTGCCTGCTCATCGGTCTGTTCAGCGCTGGTTTTGCGACGCCGCTCATCCCGGGAGAGCACCCGGTAGTCATCGCGAAACCAACTATGGTGTCTGCCAGCGATCCAGTAGTGTTCCAAGAGCCCCTGCACAACGCCCAACACGTCATTCATGCGCCCCTACGGGTAGATCGGTACGAGCAGTTCGGTTCTGAGGACTACAACGCAACCGCCAAGGACGGCGTCACCCCCTACAACATGAGCCCGCTGGCCGAGGCACTGTACATCCCGAGCTCCTTCGAATACGGCAGTGGCGTTTTTATCGCTACCCCAAACATCATCGACTTCCTCGCGCTGCGTGCCCCGGAAACCGTGCCCCCAGAAAAAGCCGCGGAATACCGACAGGCGCTAGAGAACGGAACCGCCATCGCAGGCAGCCACAACCTGCTTACCGACGGCACAATCACCCTCACTAAAGACCAGGACAGCGTCCAATTCCCAGCAATCTCGCTGCCCTTCGACTCCGAAGCCCCATCGGTCATCATCACCCCAGATATGGCCCGCGACATCGGAATCCAAGCCTCTTATAACGGCTCCCTTTTCGCGGAAGGGAAACCACTCAACATCTTCCAGCAAATCCGCCTCAACTTCGGGAACAACACCCTTCAGATCACTAATGAAGGAGACGACGGCCTGGGCAGCTTCTTCCTCATCCCGCTGGGATTGGCGATCGTGCTCACCTTCATCGTTACCCTTCTGCTAGTTCTGCTCACGGGAATGGAAACCCGCAAAGATCAAAAGATCATGGCATCCCTCGGCGGTTCCCCCGCTCTGCTTCGTCGCTACTGCGGCGCCCAAGGCATGTTGGTAAGTGCTCTTGGGCTCCTCGGCGCTGTGATCGGGGCAGCCCTGCTATTCCTCGCGTTCCTATGGCGAAACACCGAAGTAGCCATTGCCGACGTCTACCAAACGATGCTCTACAGCATCAGTGCCCCACTGCTGATTGTTTGTGGCGCGATCCTGCTCGTCGGATGGCTGACAGGCCTGATCTTCGGGTCACGTTTTAGCGGTGATCTGGCCACACGCTAGGGGTTGGCTGCTTTTGAGAAACCCGGGAAGCATTTCCCGGGTTTCGGAAGAAAAACACTGAAATAGCACTTGTGCAGCTCAGATTCCTCCCGAGACCCGGGTTATGCTTCCCGGGGATACGGATTTTTGGAGCCAATTGTTACTGGTAGCCCCCTCAACAGTGAACCCCTGATAGGGATTCGAAACGCGAAACCAATCCCTACGCCTTTAACCTCCCGCGACCAGGGCTTTTATCACCAAAAGGCGTAGGGATTTCTCGCGCTCTCCTGATCGCTATCCAGATACCCGCATCAAACAGTTTCTCTTACTGCCAATTGGCCAGTCAGCCCATCCACTAGTCCTTGAAAGCGCTGGTTTGTGACAAGCCAGTTCGGTTTGAGCACCCTGGGCTCATAGTGATCTACCTCCAGGCCAAAGTTGGCCATAAGCTTGAGCTTTCGCATCACGATCGGGGCAACGATCTGTCGCGCTCGGGTGACAATGTGTTCATCTGCTACAACGTTAGGAGTAGCTTCCCGTTCATCCCACTGATCGCACGTCACTACGTGATAGGTGACGGGGTCAACCAGTACTTGGATCCGCCCCACGCAGGTTTCACTGGTACGCAATAGGGTGCGCTTTTTCACCACGCGAAAGATGATTCCGATGTATTCATGGTGGACCAACTGCCAGTATTCATCGGCCTGCGTGTTGTTCCATACTTGTTTAGCTTCGGGGAGAGTGACGACGGGAGTTATGGTGACGGTCACTGCTTCTCCCCCTTTAGATGTGGAAATTCCCTGGCAAGCTGAGTCGCCTGTGGATCATCGTTGCGCGACTTGGCTGGGGTAAGGCTGGCAGTTTCGTCGATCGCGTTGAGGATACGCGGGCTGACGGGATGGGACTGTTGCGTCAGCAGCGAACCGACGACCATTGCCAGAGTAGAAGCTACAATACCCGCCACCATTGGATCGGTTGACAGTTTGTCAGCCATGCCGGAGACATCCCAGCACACGGCAACAACCGAACCGACGATCATGGATGCCAGTGCGCCGACTGCGTTGGCTTTCTTCCACCACACAGCACAAACGTACGCCGGGACGAAGGCACTGCCCAGAATTGTGGTGGCGAAAAGTGCCAGACCAAGAACCGTCGGTGGCTGCCAAATTGCGAGGACGAAGCCACCGAAAGCCAGGAGCAATACCATCCCGCGCGAGATCCACACCATGTGGCGTTCGGTCATGTTCTTGATCATGAATCGTCCGAAGAGGTCTTGGGCTGCAATTGTCGACGCCTGAAGCAGCAGCGCATCCGCCGTCGACATAATCGCTGCCATCACCGCCGCCATCACGATGCCCACCGCGAAGTTCGGCAGCACCAACTTCGCTACTTCAAAGACTGCCTGCTCCGAGTCCGTCAACCCCGGAAGCAGCAGGATGGACATCACGCCGATGATGTATGGAGCAGGAATGAACACAATGTTGAACAGCACCGAGTAGACACCCGCGGTACGTGCTACAGATGGCTTTTTCATTGCCATGTGGGATACCACTACGTGTGGCCATCCGAGGTAACCAATGGAGAAAACCAGCACTGCACCAAGGATCAGGCCCCACTCCCCCTTGTATTGCAGCTCAGAGCCCCACATAGTGAGCAGGTTTTGGTTATGCTCACCGACCTGAGTATTACCCTTAGTAAGGCCACCGACTGCTTGCAGGGTCGCGATGAGGATCCACACCATGCCCACCAGCATCACAATCGCTTGCACAAAATCCGTGTACGCCACCGCCAGGTAGCCACCAAGAAAGGTATACAGCACGATGACGCCGATAGCGATGGCCAGCGCATACTTAAAATCCAAGCCGGTAACCGAAGCAAGGCCAGATCCGCCAGCAATGAATTGCGACATCACGTAAAGAAACAGTCCACCCAACGCAATCGGGGCAGCCACCAGCCTGATCCACTTCGATTCATACCGGTGTTCCAGGTACTCAATGGAGCTCACCGACCCCAAGATCTGAGACAGCTTGCGCATGCGACGGCCCAACACCGACAGATTTAAAATGCCGCCACCGAGGTCTCCGAGCGCGTACCACATGCCGAAATACCCCTGCGTGTGGCCGAGCGAACCGGCGCCAAGGAACATGTAGCCGGACATCGAGGACGACTGCAGACGTAACGCAGTCACCGCCGGCCCCAGCGAGCGTCCTCCCAGGAGATATTCTTCCGTACCTCCGGACGACTTCTTCACCGTCCATACACCGATCAGCGCCATCGCGATGAAATACACAACCAAAAACACAATGGCGATGATCATGACCGCACCTCTTCATCGGCCTGCGCCCAATCCCTACTCACATAGAGAAAACCGAGCGTGTAGACCAACCAGACAGCTGGGATGGCAGCGAGAAAGAACACTGTTTCACCTGGTAGACCAAACATTCATCCTCCTATGAATCACTATGTGATTTAGTTAACTAAAACACCGCGATACTTTGTAGAGCAAACTCATACTGTCCATAGCTTCGGGAGGAACTGGACAATGTGTCCATTCGTTATCACACCCCAAGGATGCGAGTGGCAATCGTCAATGCGAAAATCGCATCGGGATCAGTGAGTCTGAGCCCCAGCTTTTTCTCCATAACAGCAATCCGGTTATACAAGGCAGACCGAGAGATATGGAGCCTGTCTGCTGCGTTTTTCCGCGAATTGGGTTCAGCCAACACCGCAGCGAGTGTGGCGACGTAGTCAGTTCCGTTGTCATTATCAAAGGCGATAAGGGCACCGAGTTGCTGCTGGCAAAAACGCTGCACCTCAACATTGGACCGTAACGAATCAACAAAGTCGTTGATTTTGTTGTCTTTCCAGTAGCTAATCTCGATCCTCGGCACTGCCTGCGTTTTCACGCAGCTTTGACTCCGCAGCGATTCGAAGTCCCGGAACACTCTCACCAATTTGGCTAGTTCGTCTAGTTTCACTAGCCGTGGAGAAAGCACCATTTTCCCGTGTACGAGCGAACGTCGTTTTAAGCGATCGACTACGTTATCAGCGATAGTGGCCGAGGTGAGCTCACCGCTGCATACAAAAACAATTATCCATTCGTTTCGCAAGCCAGGTATCCGGGCGATCATGGGTATGCACTGCACCGACACTTTCGCAAGCTCCTCACGAATGATGTGCGTAGGCACTCGGTCCGCTACGTCTGTCAGCGATAGTCTGCACACCACAAAGTTCCGATCCGCAGCTTGGAAACCATGGTTTTCCAGGTCTCGTACAATTCCCGGGTCCTGCGTTAGCAACCCCCTGAGAGCGTTGCGTTCAATGACATCGGACCAGGTTTGAGCGCGTTGCACGTTTGATCGTTCTATGGCTAGAGCAGCAGCAGCTTGTCTCAGGATAAAGCAACCTGTCGCTGGGTTTTTAGTTTTTCCTCGGTATAGCAGTGTTCCCCAGTGAAGTCCTCCAGCGGTGACAGCTATCTGAAACCATGTGGTGTTGCCTACTTGGCGCCGTTTCCCAGGTTCGGCTGCCCGCGCGTATTTCTGCCAATCTTCCAGAATTGTCCCTGATTCCAGCCCCAGACTGTAGGTAACGATCCGGTGCAGCGGGTCTTCCAACACCACAGGACATTTGAGGAATTCCGCAGCTTGACGCACGAGTTCGTTGACGTCCGCTTTTTCTTGGTTCAGTTCGGAGAAGCGTCGAGAAATCTCGTTCATCCGTATGGATTTCTCCGTTGCACGTTCCAGCAGTTCGCTATGAACTGCTTCGGTGAGCTCTACAAAGTGTATTTCATTCGAGGTCGCAATCAGCGGCAGCCCAAGTTCAATGCATTTTGTGAGGATGATGGGTGGAATCTCGTTCCAGTGTCCGCCCAGTTCAATGAGGAGGCAGGTTGCGCCGGCTTCCCAAATTGTGGTGACTACGTTGCTGAGCGATTCTTCCGTGTCGCCCCAGCCGACTCCGGTTGCGAGGACGAGTTCTTCGCCTCTGAGTAGTTGTGCGGAGCGGTGAGATTCGACAATGTGTACCCATTTGATGTGTCGACCACTGTGTTGCGGGCTGCCAATGTAGCGGGCGTTGGCGGCTTGCAACATGGGGAGGTTGAGGATCCAATCGATGCTGAGCCCAAGGGTTTTGTCCTGGTTAGCAGTGCGCTCTGGCATTGGGGCCGCCTTTCTGTTTCGCGGTGGACATTATGTCCAGCACCCTGTGACTTAGGCGACATTTTGCCATAGCTTGCAGGCTTCGGAGGTGTGAATATCTAAGGAAATTATTTGTTGTCTGTTGCAAAAGGAGCGTCATGAGTTCGTTGGTTCCAAATCTTGTGTCTGGTGTTGCGGTGGAGCCGCAGGGTTCCCGGGTTCCGGTGCTTGATCCGGCGACTGGCGAGGAATTCGGAGTGCTGTGTCGTGCGGATGAGCAGACTGTGTCTGATGCTATTTCGGCTGCTGAGAAGGCATTCGTGTCGTGGCGGCAGACTCCCCTAGCTAAGCGCACGGAGATCATGTTCAATCTGCGCCAAATTATCCGCAGCAGGGCGGACGAGCTGGCTAAAGTGATCTCGCGCGAGCATGGCAAAACGCTTGACGACGCCATGGGTGAAATCACTCGTGGCCTGGAAAATGTCGAGTTCTGTGCTGGGCTGCTCAGCCATATGAAGGGCGAATTCCTGGAGCAGGCTGCGACGGGCATTGACGTGAAGCAGATTAAGCAGCCTGTGGGTGTGGTGTCGTGCGTTACGCCATTCAATTTCCCCGCGATGGTGCCGTTGTGGATGATCACTACGGCTATCGCTGCTGGTAATGCGGTGATTTTGAAGCCGAGTGAGCACACGCCTTTTGCCGCGAATTGGGTGGTAGAGGCGTTCCATGAGGCTGGTTTGCCGCCGGGAGTCTTGAATGTGGTGCATGGTGGCAAAGAGGTGGTGGACCAGCTGATTGAGGATCGTCGCGTGAAGGCGATTTCTTTCGTAGGGTCTACTCCGGTGGCGCGGTCGATTTATGCCAATGCGGCGTTGAATGGGAAGCGGGTTCAGGCTTTGGGTGGTGCCAAGAACCATATGGTGGTCATGCCGGATGCGGATTTGGAGGCTGCTGCTGACTGCGCGATTTCAGCAGGCTTCGGTTCTGCTGGAGAGCGCTGCATGGCGATCAGTGTGGTGGTTGCGGTGGGCACCATTGCCGATGAGTTGGTTGAGAAGATTTCAAACCGGATTAAAACCCTCACAACCGGTCCCGGCACAAACAGCGATTCCGATATGGGACCTGTGATTACCGCAGAGGCGAAGGACCGTATTACTGGCCTGATCCAGTCCGCCGCCGATGATGGTGCCACCATCGTGTGCGATGGCAGGGACGCAAATCTTCCTGAGCAAGGATTCTTTGTTGGTCCAACCTTGATCGACGCCGTCTCACCGGAGATGGCCGTGTACCAGCAGGAAATCTTCGGCCCGGTGTTGAGTGTTGTGCGGGTGAACTCTTTTGACGAGGCCGTGGAGCTGATCAACAGTAATCAGTTCGCGAACGGCACCGCTGTGTTCACCCGTGATGGACAGACGGCACGCGAGTTTGAGTTCCGAATTGAAGTAGGGATGGTCGGTGTGAACGTACCTATCCCAGTGCCGATCGGTGCGTTTTCCTTCGGTGGCTGGAAAGACTCACTATTCGGCGATACCCACATGTATGGTCCGGAGTCTTTCAATTTTTATACCCGTCGCAAGGTTGTCACCACGAAGTGGCCGAATCCGAATGAAACCCAAATCAGCCTCGGCTTCCCGACGAACTAGGAGTTGTCCATGTCTACTTTCGAACAATCAGTACAAGCAGACCGCGCGCACGTGTTCCATTCCTGGTCTGCACAGGCACATGTCTCTCCGCTTCCTATCGCGGGTGGTTCCGGGGCCTATTTTTGGGATCCATCCGGTAAAAAGTACTTGGATTTTTCTTCCCAGCTGGTGAATTTGAATCTCGGCCATCAGCATCCGCGTTTGATCGAATCGATCAAACGCCAGGCTGAGCAGTTAGCCACGGTAGCACCTGCGTTTGCTAATGACACCCGTTCGGAACTGGCGAGGCTCATTTGTGAGGCGGCACCCGACGGGTTTGAGCATGTGTTTTTCACTAATGGTGGCGCCGACGCCAACGAGAATGCGGTGCGTATGGCGAGGTTGCACACGGGGCGTCGTAAAGTGCTTTCTGCCTACCGCTCCTACCACGGTGCGACGTCCACCGCGATCAGCCTGACCGGCGACCCGCGGCGGTGGGCCAACGAGCCGAGTGGCAGTTCGGTCGTTCATTTCATCGGCCCGTACCCCTACCGTTCGGCGTTCTACGCAGAGTCACCGGAGCAGGAGACGCAGCGCGCGCTTGCTCATTTACGTGCCACGATTGAGTTAGAAGGCCCGATTACGATTGCTGCGATCATTCTGGAAACTGTGGTGGGTACTAACGGGATCCTCGTTCCCCCACCGGGTTTCCTGACTGGGGTGCGTCAGCTGTGCGACGAATACGGCATCCTGTATATCGCTGATGAGGTCATGGCTGGTTTCGGCAGGACCGGGAAGATCTTCGCGTTTGAGCACTTCGATGTGGTGCCGGACCTCATTACCTTTGCCAAGGGCGTCAACAGCGGGTATGTACCACTAGGTGGCGTGGTGATCAGCAACCCGATCTTCGAGACGTTCACCGATCGTGTTTTCCCTGGTGGTCTCACCTACTCGGGACATCCGCTCGCCTGCGCTCCCGGAGTGGAAACGTTCAAGGTGTTCCAAGAGGAAGGCACCTTGGAGCATGTGACGCACTTGTCCGATACCATCATTAAGCCACGACTGGAGGAGTTTGCGACCCGTAATCCGCTGGTCGGCGAGGTGCGTGGCCTAGGGTTCTTCTGGGCAATCGAGTTGGTTTCGTCCAAGGAGACGAAAGTGCCACTCGTTCCGTTTAACGCCTCCGGCCCTGCGGCGCAGCCGATGGCTGATTTTGCAGCGTCCTGCAAGGAAAAGGGATTGTGGCCGTTTACGCACTTCAACCGCGTCCACCTCACCCCGCCGCTGGTGACGAGTAAAGAGGATCTAGAGCGGGGGCTAGACATCACCTTCGAAGTGCTGGACGAGATGGCCACACGCCTCCCTTAAACCTCGAGCGCAGACACGATGTCGTCGATGAGCCGTGCCGCTGCTTTGGCGGTGCGGCCGTCGATGTCGTATGTGGGGTTGAGTTCCACCACATCCACCAAGCGAAGTTTCCCGCTGCGAGCCGCTGCGACGGCCATCGCGTGGATACGGTCAAAAGAGACGCCGTAGGCAGCAGGAGCAGAAACTCCTGGCGCAACTGAAGCTGGTAGGACATCAAGGTCAATGGAAAGGTGCAGGGTGTCAACGGATTCAGCTGCTTGAGCGACCAGCTCTGCGCACTCCGCCGGGCTCGTGGCTGCCAGTTCGGTGTCGAGCGTGTAGTGAACCTGTAGTTCGTCAGCCGCTGTAAACAGCGCGCGGGTGTTGTTTGGTCGGGAGATGCCGAATACTGAGTAGCGAAAGTCCTCGGTTTCATTGGCGAGCTGCCGAAACGGAGTGCCCGAGGTCGGTTCGGGCGCGCTACGCAGGTCAAAGTGGGCGTCCAGGTTCACGATCCCGACGCTGCCGGAAACATTGTCCCGCAGCCCGCGGTGTGAGCCGTAGGCAGTTTCGTGGCCACCACCGAGGACAATCACCGTGTGACCTGCGCTGATTAGTTTTCCTACCGTACCGGTGAGCTCGTCATGAGCACCGGTTAAATCGTGGGCGTCGAGGGTGCAGGTTCCGGCGTCGTAAAGCGGCGTGCTGTGGTGCACTGCCAGGCTGCCGAGTGCGCCGCGAATGATGTCGGGGGCGGTGGCTGCACCGACGCGCCCCTGGTTGCGACGGACGCCTTCATCGCTGGCGAATCCAAGGAGAACGACGCCGGGTGTCGCGTCGGCGGTCGCAGGCTGTATCGTCGAATGCCAGCGCGCGTGTTCGGCGCCGGGGCCATCGATGCGGCCTGTCCAAACGTCCATGTGGTTGCTCATGCCTAGCACACTACCAAGCCCTAAGGAGGCCCGAGTGAGTTCGAAAGTGCCGGCCGCTGCGAATACCTTGAAGATCCTCACGCTGCTGACCAGCATCGATACCCCAATTTCGGCGTCTCGCATTCATACTGAGCTTGGTCTTCCCCGTTCCACGGTGTATCACCTGCTGAATGTGATGGAGGAAGCGGGGTTTGTGGTGCACATCCCAGAGCAACGCACCTACGGTCTAGGACTCGCCGCCTACGCGATGACCAGGGCGTACGTGACGCAGCAGCCGCTCGTGCGGGTGGGGGCGAAGCACGCGCAGCAGCTGGCGGCGAAGGTGGGTGGCAGCGCGCATATTTCTCGCTTAGCGACGACCCAAGTCCACTATCTCCTGGAAGAACGCGCCCCGGGCGCGGTAAGCCTCGTCACCGCTGAAGGGGTGCATCTACCTGCATTGATGACCGCGAGCGGGAAATGTCAGCTCGCTTATTTACCGGAGCAGGATCTGAAAGCGACGGTAACGCTTGCCGGTGCGGGCGGGTCGCAGTGGGCAGCGTTACGAAAAGAGTTTCAGCAAGTCCGGGAGCGTGGCTGGGCCGAGGAAATTGGCGAGGTCTCCCCTGGCCAGCAAACCGTCGCAGCCCCCATCATGGACCATTTGGGCAGGCCAGCGGCCGCTTTGGCATTGACCTTTAGTATGGGGAAATTCGGGGAGCTGGCCCACGAAGAGCTGGCCGAGGAGGTCGCCGCAAAAGCTACCCTGATCTCGCAGTCAGTCTTCGGCAAACGCAGTCTGTAATTGCAGACTGTTAATGTGCTGCGGTGGGCGCCCCCGCTCGCAGCCTCGACAAATACACCGGGTGTCACCTAGAATTCGTACCAATGCGCAGGCTGTCGCGCAGTTGTCCGTAACTGAATGCGTCTTTTCCCATTGTGAAGCGACGATTATTTCCGAAGGTGACGACCCATGCCTGCACACAAAAATCACCCCAAGGTTCAAGAACACCATCCTGGTGCCCCCGCTTTCGAAGCTGCCATTCTTCGATCCGAAGATCGTACGAATCATCGATCGACGTGGCCGTTCTTCGTCTACTCTGCGCTTGGCATCGCCATCTTTTTCCTCCCGCTTTCTTGGCGAGGCAACACGACCATCATCGTGGATCATGTTGTCACTGCTTTTCGCGATGTGGCGGGCCCCGTAGTTCCTTGGATTCTCCTCGCATTTATGTTGTACGGAACAGTGCGCCAGTTCATCACTGGCCGCTGGAAAAATGATGCCCTGACCGGCGTTTTCTCTTTCGCCAACATTGTCGGCGTCATTGTCGCCGGGCTCTATGTGTCCGGATTCTTGTCCGGTCCCCTGGCGGCGAAGGACCTGGTTCCGTTTCTGTTTGAGAAGATCGCCACGCCGGTTGGCCTCATTGTTCCCATTGGATCGATGTTCCTCGCGTTGATTATTTGCTACGGGTTCCTGGAGTTCGTAGGGGTCCTTATGCAGCCGGTGATGCGCCCCATCTGGCGCACCCCAGGACGTTCCGCGATTGACGCGGTTGCTAGCTTTGTGGGCTCGTACTCGCTTGGCATTTTGATCACTGATCGGGTGTACCGCGAAGGCAAATACACTGCCCGGGAGGCAGCGATCATCGCCACGGGCTTTTCGACGGTCTCGGCAGCTTTCATGGTTATCGTCGCCAAAACTCTCGATTTGATGGCCTATTGGGGCCCGTTCTTCGCGGTCTCTCTTGTTGTCACGTTCATTGTCACCGCAATTTCAGTCAGGATCCCTCCCCTATCCTTGCTCCCCAACGACTACTACGAGGGGGCGACCGCTCAGCCAGAAGAGATTGTGCGCAAGGATCGCATGAAGGTGGCCTGGTCCGAAGCGAAAAATACGTTGGATGAGGCGCCACCGCTTCCGCAAGCAGCGTGGCGAAACTTTGTTGATGGCACCAACATGGCGGCTGCGATTACCCCGTCCATCATGTCGATTGGCCTGGGCGGTCTTTTGTTAGCTAAGTTCACCCCAGTTTTCGATTGGCTTGGGTTTCTTTTTTACCCGTTTGCGTGGGTTGCCCGGGTTCCGGAGCCGATGTTGGCTTCTAAGGCTGCGGCCACAGGTATTGCTGAAATGCTTCTTCCGGCCACGCTGGTGTCCGATCAAGAGTCTCTGGTGCTCCGCTTCGTCATTGGCGTGGTGGCAGTGAGCGCCATCATCTTCTTCTCCGCGCTGGTGCCATGCATCTTGGCGACGCAGATTCCGGTGAAGATGTGGCACATGGTGGTCATTTGGTTCGAGCGGGTGGCGCTGACGTTCCTTATTGCCACTCCGATTGCCTACCTTCTCCTCTAACCTCAAGTCTGGCATTTCAGACACCATGGCTAGCTTCGCTCTCCATTTTTGTAATTGTCCCGCCTACACTGGCGACCGTAAGTGATCCACAACACTATCGACTTTTCGAGTGATGACAGCCCCGGCCCCACCGGATCACTCGACAGGGTGATAGCTACAGCTTTCTCAGGAGTCCTCATGTCCGAACCCCGCATTATCCGCGCCCCGCGTGGTACCGAGATTTCCGCAAAATCGTGGCAGACCGAGGCGCCGCTTCGCATGCTGATGAACAACCTGGACCCGGAGGTCGCTGAGCGTCCGGAAGACCTCGTTGTTTATGGTGGCACCGGCAAGGCTGCCCGCAACTGGGAGGCCTTCGACGCGATCGTTGCCTCCCTCAAAGACCTTGAGGATGACGAGACCCTCCTCGTCCAGTCCGGCAAGCCGGTGGGCATTTGGAAGACGAACCCATGGGCACCACGCGTGTTGATCGCCAACTCCAACCTGGTGGGCGACTGGGCCACCTGGCCAGAATTCCGCAAGCTTGAGGCCGAGGGCCTGATGATGTACGGCCAAATGACCGCGGGTTCCTGGATTTACATCGCCACCCAGGGCATTTTGCAGGGCACCTTCGAGACCTTCGCCGCCATCGCCCGCAAGCGCTTCGACGGCACACTCAAGGGCACCATCACCCTGACCGGCGGTTGTGGCGGTATGGGTGGTGCGCAGCCACTGGCAGTCACGCTCAATGGTGGCGTGTGCATCATCGCGGACGTGGATCGGGCGCGCCTGGAGCGTCGTCAAGCAAAGCGCTACCTCGACGAGGTCGCCGACAGCCTTGACGACGCCATTGCCCGCGCCACCACTGCAAAGACCGAGGGTCGCGCCCTGTCGGTCGGCGTCGAAGGCAACGCTGCGGATATCTTCCCAGAGCTGCTGCGTCGCCACCGCGCCGGTGACATTCAGGTCGACATCGTCACCGACCAGACCTCTGCCCACGACCCGCTGTCCTACCTGCCGTCCGAAATCCCATTCGCCGACTGGCAGGCCGAGGCTCGCCAGGATCCGGAGACCTTCACCAAGAAGGCGCGCGAGTCCATGGCCGCGCAGGTGCAAGCGATGGTGGAGTTCCAAGATGAGGGCGCTGAGGTGTTCGACTACGGCAACTCCATCCGCGACGAAGCCCGCCACGCCGGTTACGGTCGTGCCTTCGAGTTCCCTGGCTTCGTCCCCGCTTACATCCGTCCGCTGTTCTGCGAGGGCCTCGGCCCATTCCGCTGGGCTGCACTCTCCGGCGATCCAGAGGACATTCGCGTCACTGACCAGGCCCTGAAGGAGCTCTTCCCTGAGAATGAGCATCTGCACAGGTGGCTGGATGCTGCCGAGGAATACGTGGAGTTCGAAGGCCTGCCAGCGCGTATCTGCTGGCTTGGCTACGGCGAGCGCCACAAGGCCGGCCTGCTGTTCAATGATCTTGTCTGCGAGGGCAAGGTCAAGGCACCGATCGTCATCGGCCGTGACCACCTGGATTCCGGCTCCGTCGCCTCCCCATACCGCGAAACCGAGTCCATGCTGGATGGCTCCGACGCGATCGCGGACTGGCCACTGCTGAACGCACTGACGGCAACATCGTCTGGCGCAACCTGGGTGTCCATCCACCACGGTGGTGGCGTCGGCATCGGCCGTTCTATCCACGCTGGCCAGGTGTCCGTCGCTGATGGCACCGACCTGGCAGCCGAGAAGCTCTCCCGCGTTCTGACCAACGACCCTGGCATGGGCGTGATCCGCCACGTGGATGCTGGCTACAATCGCGCGCAGGAGGTCGCTGAGGAACGTGGCGTCCGTATCCCTATGCCGTTCAACTCCCGAGAGAAGTAGCCTTGAGCACACTTTTTACTGGAATTTCCGAACTTCGCACGGTGTCCGAGCTGGGCACCGTGCCGGACGCGGCCCTCGTGGCCACGGACGGGGTGGTCGAATGGATCGGTTCTGCCAGCCAGGCACCGGCCGCCGATGATCGTGTTGATCTCGGCGGCCGCACCGTGCTTCCTGGCTGGGTCGATTCCCACACCCACATGATTTTCGACGGCGACCGTTCCGCCGAATTCGAAGCGCGCATCGCCGGGAAGTCCTACGAGGCCGGCGGTATCGCTGTGACGATGGACGCGACCCGAAATGCCGGGGCAGATCGCCTCACTGAGCTGCTGGATATGCGCATTGCCGCTGCTCACGCCGGTGGCACCACCACCTTGGAGACCAAAACCGGCTATGGCTTGGACGTCGCCTCTGAGGAGGAAGCAGCGCGCATCGCCGCCTCCCGCATTGAGGACGTAACTTTCCTCGGCGCGCACCTAGTGCCACCAGGAGCGGACGCCGAGGAATACGTCGACCTCGTCTGCGGCCCCATGCTCGACGCCGTCGCCCCTTACTGCACCTGGATCGATGTGTTCTGCGAGCGGGGCGCCTTCAATGAAGAGCAATCCCGCCGCGTGCTCCACGCTGGCCTGGCCAAGGGCCTGACCCCACGTGTGCACGGCAATCAGCTGGGGCTGGGACCAGGTGTGGCGCTCGCCGTGGAGGTTGGCGCTGCCAGCGTGGACCACGTCAACTTTGTTACCGACGAAGACATTGAACTGCTCGCCGGTTCCGACACGGTCGCAACCGCGCTGCCGGCATGTGATCTGTCCACCCGCGCGCCACTGACTCCCCTCCGCAAGCTCATCGACGCCGGTGTCACGGTTGCCATTGCCTCAAACCTGAACCCCGGCACCTCGTACACCTCCGCGATGAACTTCTGCGTTGGCACTGCGGTCCTCCAGCAGGAACTCACCCTCGACGAGGCCATCAAGGCCGCAACCTGGGGAGGCGCCCGCGCGTTACGACGCGAATCCCTAGGATCCGGCCTGGACGCCCAAGGGCGCCCAGCAAAGGGATCCCTCGTGGTGGGAGCCGCGGCGGACCTGCATGTTTTGGATACCCCGCACGCCATTGACCTGGCGTATCGCCCAGGAATGCCATTGACGTACCAGACCTACGTTGCTGGTTCACTGGTGTAGCCAAATCATAGATTTAAGCCCCCATACCTGCTGGTATGGGGGCTTTGATTCGCGAGAGGTATCTTAAAGCCATCCTTATTCCACTCGGTGGCGCACCACCAGGAAGTACAGCGCGCTCATCACCGCGAGGAATCCCACGCCTACCACAAGAGCTACGTGATAGTCCGGGATCCAGGCCATGATCCCGAAGGTTCCCAAAATGAACGCGATGGCAAAGTACTGGCCAAACGGCCAAAACGGAACCCGATACTTCAGCGCAGCGACGTCGGATGGGGTGAGGTTGCGTCGTGAAGCGACGTGCGCCAGGAGGATCATCAGCCAGACATACACGGTGGCGGACGTTGCCAGGGAAGCGACGATTTCGAACACGCGATCTGGCAGCGCGGCGTTGAGGGCGACGCCTACGATCAGCACGAACACCAGGATGACGGTGGTCATGACGGGGATACCGCGAACAATCTTACCCATCACAGGTGGGGCGAGCTGTTGCTTCGCGAGGCCTGTCAGGACGCGACCAGCACCGAACAGATCAGCGTTGATCGCGGACAGTGCAGCCGAGATCACCACGATGTTGAGCAGGGCGGCAGCCCAGGTGACACCGAGGGAGGAGAAGATCTGCACGAATGGCGACTCATCGCCGGTGATCGTGCGCCATGGATTCAGGATCAGGATGATCGTGATGGCAAGAACGTAAAACAGCAGGATACGCATCGGGACGGTGTTGATGGCCTTGGGCACCGAGCGCTCGGGGTGTTCTGCTTCCGTGCCCGCGACTCCGATGATCTCCGTACCGCCGAAGGCAAACAGCACCAGGATGAAGGAGGCCACGAGTCCGCCGATGCCATTGGGCATAAACCCGCCGTCGTTCCACAGGTTGTCTACCCCG
Organism: Corynebacterium sp. NPDC104732; assembly: GCF_055583565.1. Classification (NCBI taxonomy): domain Bacteria; kingdom Bacillati; phylum Actinomycetota; class Actinomycetes; order Mycobacteriales; family Corynebacteriaceae; genus Corynebacterium; species Corynebacterium sp. NPDC104732. Next base: position 27,371 of record NZ_JBVJNS010000006.1, on the reverse strand, counting down.
TGGTTGTGAGCACCGTTGCCAAGGTTGAAGATCAAAATGGCTGCGCCACCCAGGATCATTGCTATGACTGCGCCCACTTTGATCAGGGTAAAGACGAACTCTAGTTCTCCGAACGCTTTAACGGTGACCAAGTTCGCAGCACCGACAATCAAAAGGGTTACTGCCACCCACACCCACTGCGAGGTATCGGGGAACCACATTTTCATATAGATGCCAATAGCCGAGAGGTCAGCCAGGCACACGATGATCATTTCGAAGGCGAACATCCAACCAGTGATGTATCCAGCCCAATTGCCCAAGTGCTGTCGCGCGTACTCCGCAAACGAACCGGTGATGGGGTTGCGCACCGCCATTTCTCCCAGTGCCCGCAACATGAAGTAGACGACTGCGCCGCCCAGGAGATAAACGATGAGGACCGACGGGCCCGCAGCTTGGATTGCCCCGGCGGAGCCGTAGAACAAACCAGTGCCAATAGCTGACCCGAGGGCGATGAAGTGTAGATGGCGGTGGGACAGGCCACCTGTTCGTTGTTCCATATAACCTTCCCTTCCAGATTTTGTAACCCGGATCATATTCACCACATACCGCGTGCTGGAACACACTACAGACTGCAAAAGTCTGGCATTTCAGACTTCTTCATAATCTTCCCCTACAGATCCAACTGTGTTCCCCGTTACACTCGACTGAAATTAATCAACCAAGGAGGACACCATGACCGTGGCCGTTGGCAAGTACGGGCTGAGCATTACTGACGTCGTCAAGGTGGCGCGCTTCGGCGCCCGCGTCGAACTCACTGAGGAAGCGCTTACTGAGATCACCGCCACCCGCACCCACATTGAAGCCCTAGCCGAGCAAGAGACCCCAGTGTATGGCGTTTCCACTGGCTTCGGTGCGCTCGCACGCCGCCACATCCCACACGAGCTCCGCGCCCAGCTGCAACTGAGCCTCGTCCGCTCGCACGCCGCAGGCTCCGGACCGGAGGTGGAAAAAGAAGTGGTGCGTGCGTTGATGCTGCTGCGCTTGTCGACGCTCGCGACCGGCCGCACTGGTGTCCGAGCCGAAGTCGCGCAGACCTACGCCGACATTCTCAATGCCGACATCACTCCCGTGGTCCACGAGTACGGCTCCCTTGGCTGCTCCGGCGATCTGGCACCGCTCGCCCACTGCGCTCTCGCGGCGATGGGCGAAGGTTTCGTCCGTGATGCCAGCGGAACCAAACTCCCTGCTGGTGACGCCCTCGCTGCAGCGGGTATCACCCCGATCGTCCTGCGTGAGAAGGAGGGGCTGGCGCTGATCAATGGCACGGATGGCATGCTCGGAATGCTGTGTCTGGCTATCACTGATTTGCAGCAACTGGCCAAGCACGCCGATCTTGCTACCGCAATGACTGTCCAGGGACTGCGTGGCACCACCGGGGTTTACGAGCCACACCTACACGAACTGCGCCCACACGCCGGCCAGGCAGTATCGGCAGCCAATATCCTCAAGCTCGCTTCTCGCTCTCCGCTGCTGGACGCCGCTTTCGAAGAGTTCAAAACCACCCAAGTGCAGGATGCTTACTCCATCCGCTGTGCGCCACAGGTGGCAGGTGGTTTCCGCGACACCGTCGCGCACGCCATGAATGTAGCCAACATCGAACTGAACTCGGCGGTAGATAATCCGGTAGTCACCAAGGACGGGGAGGTCCGTTCCAACGGCAATTTCCACGGAGCTCCGGTTGCTTATGTGCTCGACTTCCTCGCTATCGTCGTCGCAGATTTGGCCTCCATCTCTGAGCGTCGTACGGACCGCTTCCTGGATACTGCCCGCAACCGTGGCCTGAACGCTTTCCTAGCCGATGACCCTGGCATTGACTCGGGCCACATGATTGCCCAGTACACCCAGGCAGCCATTGTGTCTGAGCTGAAGCGGCTAGCCAACCCCGCTTCCGCGGATTCCATCCCTTCTTCCGCGATGCAAGAAGACCATGTGTCTATGGGATGGTCTGCTGCCCGCAAGCTGCGGAAAGCCATCGATGGCCTCACCCGCGTTCTCGCCATCGAAATTCTCACTGCAGCGCGCGCCATCGATATGCGGGCCGAGGCACCTTCGGCTCCGGTTCACGCGGTGATCAGTGCACTGCGTGAGCAGGTTCCAGCACCAGATACGGACCGCTTCCTCTCCCCTGAAATTGAAGCGACCATCTCCCTGGTTGCTGACGGAACGTTGCTGACGGCAGCTGAGGGCGAATCCGGCCCACTTGGCTAACGAGCGCTAGGCTAGGTGCGTCCTATTTTTCCTAGTTTTTGCGAGGGGTTCTTAGCGTGGATATCTCCGCGGTGTACATATTCATTGGGGTGCTGGTTTTGGCCGGCACCATTATCCAAGGCACCATCGGATTCGGGCTGGGAACCATCGCAACACCTATCATTGCGCTCATCAAACCGGATCTGCTCCCTGCGGTACTGCTCATTTTGGCTTTCTTCATCGCGGCCTACACTTTGATGAAGAACCGTGCCGAGACCGAATGGCGCCTCGTGGGTATTTCTTCCCTCGCTCGGCTTCCGGGTTCCCTGCTTGGGGCATGGTCACTGACGGTACTTTCCTTGCGTGGCCTGCAGTTATTCATTGGCTGCGCCGTGATCCTGGCGATGTCCCTGTCCTGGCTCGGGTGGACACCCCGCCACAATAATCGAAACACCGTGATCGCAGGTGTTGCTTCCGGTTTCCTTGGCACCACCACGTCCATTGGTGGCCCACCCATGGCGCTGGTGCTCAAGCGGTTCAACCCAGCGAAGGTACGCGGCACCCTCTCAGCTACCTTCGTCATCGGCTGTCTCATATCGCTCACCATTTTGACGCTCAGCCAACACGTAACCATGCATCACGTCGTGGTGGCGGGCGCATATCTCCCGCTGGCGGCGTTGGGGCTGTTTATCGCAGGGAAAATAAATCGGCGAATTGACACGGTTTTACTCAATAAGCTGGTTGTCATCGTCGCGGTGAGCGCTTCGTTGCTACTTATCGGGCAGTCTCTCAGTACTTCCATTAACTTTTAGGAGTATGAAACCGCTCGACACATCCTTCTTCATCTTCGCCCACCTGATCCTCGGGGCTATTCTTCTTGTTGTTCTACTAACCAATGACAACCCTCAGATGGGCATTTACTTTCTCTTACTGATCCCACTGTCTTTTGCGGCCTTCGTCCTCGTCCCGTTTGCAGTGCTACGCTCCATTGCTTTATTCAACACCGGGCAGACGTTCATGCAGATCGGCTATATCCTGCTAGTCGCCATTTCCATGGTTGGAGGCGGCATTCTTGTATCCAATCCTGACGATGCTCTCGCGCCCACCGTTTTTACGGTTCCAGCGTCATTAGTGCTAATAGCAGTTTGCGGATGGATAACAATCCTCGAATCTTTGAGCCAAAAGAAACCGATTGTCGTACCGTGAAGGCATGAAACGTCTGCTCACTACTCTGGCCGTCCTGCCCCTCGTCGCCTGTTCCCAGGGACAAACACCTGATGCCGACATGGTCACCGTCACCACTGTCGTGGAAGCAGCGACCGAATCCGGGACACTAGCACAGCAACCAGCTGAACCGGCACAACCCGAAAACAAGGTCATTCCGGTTGAAGCTTTGGAAACGCTCGAAGTGCCACCTTTGTGCGGGCATGAAGGCGGGCGGTTGGTAAATGGTAAACTGCCCGTCGAAAAGCACAGCCAATATCCTAATGCATTAGCCCAGCTGATCCGCAACAAAGATGGGACACCACAGGGCGCTTATACCGACATCAACGGTGACGGTCGCGATGAAGCCGTGGTCGCTTACAACTGCGATAAGGGTGGCGCATCCTGGCCCACCAACCTGCTCATCTATGACAACGACCTGAACTTCATCACTGCCGTCTCTGACTGGACCGAAGGGGACATGACAGCGCTACGCGCGCACATTCGCGCTCTGAGGTGGGATGACTCGAAGGTGTACGTCGATACCTATGGGTGGATGCCGGGAGATGCCTCGGTCGCACCGTCTCGCCTGCTCACCTACGAGCTCACCCTCAATGGGACCGAGCCTGTGCTGACGCTGGTGTCCAACGAGCCAAACCCTAATAAGGGGATTTGATAGCGATTAGTCAGGAGAAGTAAATCCCTACGCCTACCCTGCGCAAATCCCCTGCTCGTGGTTGAGCCAAGGCGAAGGGGTTAGTTTCCCACCCCAAATCCCTATCACCGCACTACTGTTAACTCTTATGAGATCCCTTTCCATTTTGGGTATTGGTTCGACGCTGTTGTTGGTGTGGCGATTCTTTTCGCTTCCTCCGGTGCCTGACATGTTGGTCTGGAATGCGGCGGTGGGAGCGCTGGCTGTTGGTGTGGGCGCCACCATAACAAACACTGCCCAAACCAGGGATAACCGGTTTGCGGTGCTGCTTTGGGCCTTGCTGTTTGGTGTTATCCATCAGGTGGTCAACCCGATGGTCGTGATTGAAGAGATCACGGCCGGTATTGCGCTAATTCTGCTGGTAGGAGCGTTTCTCCTCGGGCAGCGTTGGTGGGTGCTAGCGCTGGCTGCTGCCATAGCGATTGTTTTTGAGGTGTCGCAGTTTGGTTCTTTTGATCCGTGGCGGTGGCTGCTGGTAGGCGTGTTGGGAATGTTGCTGGTGCGAGTTCCGTGGTGGGTGTTGGGGGCGCTCGGCGCGGTGTGCATTGGCGTGGGGCTGTGGATGGCGTTTGCCGATGTGTTCTTAAATGGCCCTGGAACGCTGTTGATGGCAGGGTTCGGTTTGCTGACGTTGGCGTTGCCGGCATGGGGTCTGCTGGAGAACGTGGGGCGGCATGCGGTGTCGCTGTACGCGTTGGGATTGGCGTTGGCCGCGGGCTTTGGCGAGGGGTCGGTGACGTTTGGGTGGACGATGTACGTCCCGGAGCCCGCCCCTTATAGTGGTGGCCCTACTACGTGGCCGCTGGGCTTTACGCTTCCACAGCTCTGGGTGGGGATCGGCATGCTGGCGGTGTGCGCGGTGTGTGCGTGGCACCGTGGGAAAGGCCCGTTGGAGCGCCTCGCCCACGCAGCTTACCGACACCTATAGCCCGCGTTACTTGGACAGATAGGCGCGCATTGCTTGGTCGGCAAGCTCTTCGCCAGCACCATCGTAGAGATAGACGGCGACGTCCGCCCCCTGTTCGCGTAGGGGTTGGCAGTGCTGGCGTTTTTGGGTGGTGCTGGCTACAACCACTTCGGTGTTGGACCGTCTGATGGCTTCCAGGATGTGGAGCGCATCGTAGTGGGATGGGATTGCCATCACGATGACCCGTGGACGCTTGCTGAGTTTAATGCGTGACCACAGCTCAGAGTCGGTGATATCCCCAGCGATGATGTTGTGCCCGGTCTCCCGGAGCAGTTCGATGCGGTCTTCGTCGAAGTCCAAGCCGTAGACCTTCATGCCATATTCGTTTTCCAAGCGGTGGTAGGCGCCGAGCCCAACGCGCCCCATGCCGAAAATCAGGGCGTCAGCATCATCGATGTGTACGGGCCGTTCGTTCGGGGCAAGGCGTTCTGGTGGCAACTCCGGCAGGTGCCGGAGCGCAGCGTGCAGAATTGGGTCCTCAAATTTAGCCATCGCCGACCCTGCGATGAAGCTGCCAGCTACGGCGATAGCCATGATGGAGGTCCAGGACGGCTCGAGGATCCCGTTCGTCACCGCCACCGACATCACGATCAGACCGAACTCGGAGTAGTTGGCCAACGTCACGCCAGAGAGCACGCTGGTGCGCGAGGACATCCCCATGCGGTGAATGGTCACCATGAAAATCAGGGCCTTCGCCACCAAGGCAACAACCAAGAGCCCTGCGATCAGATAGCCGCCAACCCCCGGCAATCCGCCCAAGCCGATCTTGATGAAGAAGGCGACCAACAGCAGCTCGCGGACGCTGACCAGGGCGTCGAAAAGCCGCTCCGACACCGGGTGCCCAGACAGCACCATGCCTGCTACCAACGACCCCAATGAGCCGGACACGCCAGCCAGCTCAAACAACGAGTACGCGCCGACGGCGATTCCGATGCCCGTCAAGACCAGCATCTCACGGCGGAACATCCGGTCCGGCATATGCGACACCAATGGCCGGAGCAGCAACAATAGCGGCAGCGCAATGGCCCACGGCTCCGGAATCCGGCCGGAGGAAAACACCAGCACGCCCACCGCCATGATGTCCTGCAGCACCAACACGCCGATCGCGATACGCCCAACCGACGACCCGTTACGGTTCTGCTCCCGCAGCTGAGACATCACAAACACCGTCGAGGAAAATGACGTGGCAATGCCAATGTAGATAAGGGCCGTGACATCAAGCCCCATCACTTCCTTTAGCGGCAGGAAACGCGCGGCACCGAAAATTACTGCGAAGATCAGGGTGTTTATGATCGCGTGTACCGTCGCTGACCCAATAACGCGCGGACCAGCCACCTCGCGGGGCTTTAGCTTCAGACCGATTGTGAACAGCAACGTGGTCACGCCCAGCTCGGCCATCACATCAATGAACGGGATCTCGTTCAGCCCAATCGCGCTAATCGCGAAACCGGCACCCAGGAATCCGATCAGTGGAGGCAGGCGAAGAACCGACGCCGTGAGGCCACCAATGATCGAAAAGAGCAACGCTGTCAGGTACAGGGAATCCACAGGTCCACCTTAGTTAAAAAGCGCTGTAAGTTCTCGAATGCACGATAATTTACGCGAGAGTTAGCTATGTCATTCCGGGGTTCCTTCCCACCCCCGCAGAATAATTTTAGGAGGAAGTACTCCGCGATTTACACAGCCCATTTCACATACCCCTACCTCGCGGATGTCATCCCCTAAACACGCTCACCTCGCCGTGCCTCCACTGGGCCCGCCAGTTCGCTTCCGCAGATTCTTGCCCATCGCGGAAGCGAACATATACCTTTCCGTCGTCTCTCAGTTTGGCCCAATACACGGTGTTTCCTAGCGAGCCGCGTAGCAGCTGGTCAACATCCTTCACCTGCTCTGCGGGAGCGAATCCAGGGAACTCAGCGCCCGGAGCGTTATCGCTACACTGCATGAACTCCGCCTCCACGGGAACTCCTTGACGTTGCAGTTCCGCAATTTCAGGCAACTGCGCAACAAACTCTGACCTCGCAGCCTCGCAGGGGCCTGCTTCCCCACCGTTCGCATCAGCGGTTTCGGCCAGACGATAACCAGCACGAACAAACAGCCGGGGTTGATCTAGGCTTACCTTCACTTGTTTTGCTGGTCCAGCAAGTTCACCTGCGAGTCCCGCCATGGCGTCAAGCCGGGCGGTGTCAACGCCGGTGATCTCCGCTTTTGCATCCCCCGTATCGATAGTTGTGGAAGGGCGCACCTGGACGGAACCTGGATTCGACTGGGAGATGGCGTCGATAAGCATGCGGTGCGTGACGACGCCATCCTCCACCGTCCCCGTCCCCCTCGCCGAGAAACTCACCCCACTGTTCACCATGAGTTTTGCCTCAGCGCTAAACGCGGCCGGAAGCGGGCCGACGGCGTCATTGAGGACAGGCAGCAGCTCTTTTTCTTGCGTGCGCGATCCTGGTATTGCCCCAGGGTGCGTCCCTAGGAAGAGCTTCGCACCGAACATCGCCGGGACAAGGCACGCGCCCAGCACCACAATGGCCAACACACAACCTAGTGGACCACTCTTACGCACCATCACGCCCCAAAGTTGCGGAATTTTCCACCATAGTAGTGGAGCGGCTGGGCTTCAGCCCGGGGCATTTCTTGCTGCCTCCCCGCAATCCGCCCCACGTTAGACACTCTGCTACAACAAAACCCCAGGTCACGCCAAGAGGAACGTTCCTAACATGGGGCAAATCTTGGCACCTCACACAATCCACCCCACGTTAGACACTCTGCTACAACAAAACCCCAGGCCACGCCAAGAGGAACGTTCCTAACATGGGGCAAATCTTGGCACCTCACACAATCCACCCCACGTTAGACACTCTGCTACAACAAAACCCCAGGTCACACCAAGAGGAACGTTCCTAACATGGGGCAAATCTTGCTATTGGCGCACTAAACGCTTAGTCAGCCCCCGGTCGAAACACATCTGGCTGAAACATCCACCAGCAACGGGCCCCAGCCCTAAAGCGTTTTCAACCCATGAGAGCGGAAGATCTCGCGAACTCGTTCGGTGTCCTCTTTGCTCGGTGGTTGCACGTCTTTGAGCTGGTATTCCATCCCCAGAGACTCCCATTTATCGCGCGCCATTTGGTGGAAGGGCAGTACTTCAACTCGTGATAGTGAGCTCCAGCCTTTCATGATTTCTGCGGCGGCTTCGATGTTGCGGGGGTCGTCGGTAAGGCCTGGCACGAGGACGAAGCGACCCCAAATCTCCACCCCGGCTTTGGATAGGCGTTTGCCAAAGTCGATGGTCGGCTGCAGTTTCCGGCCGGTGGTTCGTTCGTAGTAATCGGGTAGGCCGGACTTGACATCGAGGAGAACGAGGTCGGTGTTTGATAGCATCTCGTCGCTGAGGTTTCGGCCGAGGAATCCGGAGGTGTCGATGGCCGTGTGGATCCCCATTTCCTTGGCACCGCGGAGCAGCTTGGCCAGGAAAGCTGGCTGCATCAGTGGCTCTCCTCCGGAGAACGTCACACCGCCCTTGGAGACGTGGAAGATGGCCTGGTAGCGCTTGATGCGTTCGAGAACGGCATCCGCTGTGGCTGGGGTGCCGTCGTGTGCGTGCATCGTGTCCGGGTTGTGACAGTACAGGCAGCGCAATGGGCAGCCTGCGAAGAACACCGTCATCCGGGTTCCTGGCCCGTCCATGGCTGTGACCAATTCCCATGAGTGCAGGGACCCGAGGTCACCACTGCGCACTGCCATGATGTGTTCGTGGTGGGTCATCTCAGGTGCGCGCGCGATTCCGTCTAAGCCTTTTCCGGCGGCGCGGGGGACCTCATTTTCCAGGGGTTGCGGCGCATACTCGCCGGTAGAGCCCTCCCCTACCCTGAAGTATGTGCGAGCATCAAGCTGCTGATTTGCCATCGTTCTTCCTTAAAACGAGCCGGGCGCGGGAGTGTCTCCCTTGCGCCCGGCTCGTTTACCGCTGTGCGGTAGTCGTGTTACATCTGGTCGTGGAACGTGCGGGACAGCACGTCGAGCTGCTGCTCACGGGTGAGGCGCACGAAGTTCACGGCGTAACCCGACACACGGACGGTGAGCTGTGGGTACTTCTCCGGGTTCTCCATTGCGTCTTCGAGGGTTTCACGGTTGAGAACGTTAACGTTGGCGTGGTACAGGCCCTGAACGCCACCGTTGCTCTCGCGCTGAGCCTTCATCGAGGCGAGTCGCTCTTCATAGGTTGCAGCCATTTTTGGTCTCCTTTTCCTGGTTAGCCCTTGACCACCATGCCGGCATCGAGGATGCCGACGAGGTTGGTGATCTGCTCGTCTTCATTGCGGCCGAGGGAGCTTGGGATGATGGTGTTGGTCAGTGAAATTCCGTCGAGGGCATCGTTGTAGTCGAGCTTACCGACGGACAGCATCGAAGCCAGCATGCCATGGGTATCGGCTCCGTTTTCTGGGTTTGCGCCTGGGGCGAATGGGGTGCCTGCGCGGTGGCCCGATGGGAAGTTACCCGTGTTCTTGCCGTACACGACGTTCGAGGTGATCGTCAGTACCGACTGCGTTGGGATCGCATTGCGGTACATCGGGTTTTCCTTGATCTTGCTCATCACGGTGTGGACGACGGTGGCAGCGATCTCGTCGGCGCGGTCGTCATCGTTACCGTAGCGAGGGAAGTCGCCTTCAGTGCGGTAGTCAACAATCAGGCCGGTTTCATCGCGAACCGGGTACACCTTGGCGTACTTGATGGCGGACAGGGAGTCAGCCACGATGGACAGGCCGGCGATACCGCAGCCCATGGTGCGGACGATGTCGGTGTCATGGAGCGCCATTTCCAGGGCCTCGTAGGCGTACTTGTCGTGGCTCCAGTGGATGATGTTGAGGGCCTCAACGTAGGTGGCGACCACCCAGCTGAGCATGTCCTCGTACTTCTCCCAAACCTGGTCAAAGTCCAGTGGGCCGTCGCCCTCGATGGCATCATATCCGGTGACGATCTGCTTACCCGTCATCTCGTCACGGCCACCGTTCATCGCGTACAACAGCGACTTCGCGGCGTTGACGCGTGCGCCGAAGAACTGCATTTGCTTACCGACGAGCATCGGAGACACACAACACGCGATCGCGGCGTCGTCGCCCCAGTGGTCGGAAATCTGGCGGTCAGCTTCGTACTGAATCGAGGAGGTCTTGATGGAGATCTCAGCACAGAAGCGCTTGTAGCCTTCGGGGAGGTTCTCCGACCAGAAAATGGTGATGTTTGGTTCCGGTGCTGGGCCCAGGTTCACGAGGGTCTGCAGCAGACGGAAGGAAGTCTTTGTCACGAGAGTGCGACCGTCAGCGCCGAAGCCAGCATCGGACCAGGTTGCCCAGTATGGGTCACCGGAGAAGATCTGGTCGTAGGCCTCGGTACGAAGGAAACGGACGATGCGCAGCTTGATCACCAGGGCATCGATGATTTCCTGGGCTGCTTGTTCGTCCAGGATGCCGCGCTTGAAGTCACGCTCGAAGTAGATGTCGAAGAAGGCAGACACACGTCCGAAGGACATTGCTGCGCCGTCCTGCGACTTGATCGCGCCGAGGTAGCCGAAGTAGGTCCACTGCACGGCTTCCTTTGCCGTGTCAGCGGGACGGGAAATGTCGAAGCCGTAGGCAGCAGCCATGGCCTTGAGCTTTTCCAAGGCATGGATCTGCTCTGCGATCTCTTCCTGGTCGCGTGCCCAGTCTTGCGAGAATGGCATGTCTGCGCGAGCGTTCTTATCGGCCTTCTTTTCTTCGATGAGGCGATCCACACCGTAGAGGGCCACGCGACGGTAGTCACCAATGATGCGGCCACGACCGTAGGCATCTGGCAGGCCGGTGATAATGTGTGACGAGCGGGCTGCGCGGATGCGTGGGGTATAGACGTCGAAGACGCCTTGGTTGTGAGTCTTACGGTAGCGGGAGAAGATCTCCTTGACCTCAGGCTTGGCTTCCATGCCTGCCTCTTGGATTGCGGTTTCCACCATGCGCCAACCGCCAAACGGCATCATTGCGCGCTTGAGCGGAGTGTCGGTCTGCAGACCGACGATCACATCATCGTTCTCGGAAATGTATCCGGGTGCGAATGCGTCAATATCCGCTGGGGTTTCCAGGTCAATGTCGTAGACTCGCTTCTCTCGTTCCACCGAGAGGAAGTTCTTTTCGAGGTCTTCCCACAGACCGAGGGTTTTGTCTGTAGGGCCAGAGAGGAACTCCTTATCGCCTTCGTAGGGCTGGTAGTTCTTTTGGATGAAGTCGCGAACGTCGATTGACCGCTGCCACTCCCCCTCTGTGAATCCTTGCCACTGTTCAGTGTGCTTGATCGATTCTGATTCGATGGCCACGCCTTATACTCCTTAGGTCTTGCCAAATTCGTCTCCATTCTAGAGACATTCACCCCAGCTTTTGAAGGGCAGGGAGATAGATCACATAAGGTTTGTTGAACAAAATCCCAGGTCGGCTACCACTAAGTGAGAAGGCTCACTTAAATTCTTCCGAATCCCCTTTTATCGATTAACCAAATTGAGCCCCAAAACATTGAAAACGAGACTTTTTTTTTGTTATCGCTGCCCGCCCTCTCGAACCGATCTAGATGGCGGACAGCGTGTCAGAAACCTACCGCAACGGATCAAACGGCTTGATCGCAGGGTCGACCTCCCCGGTGGCAATCTGCTGTGCCAGCAGCTTTCCTGATACTGGCCCAAGAACGATGCCCCACATGCCATGACCACCGCAAACATAGACGTTTGGGGCCTTGGTAGCGCCGATAAGCGGCAGACCATCCGGGGTCACAGGACGCGACCCCACCCATTCATCCTGACGATCCTCCCAGTTCACCCCAGTAAACATTGGTGCGGTGACGCGTTCAATCGCGTCCACACGTGAAGGCTCGAACGCCTCATCAGGACCACGGAACTCCATGGTGCCGGCAACGCGGAGACGACCTTGGTATGGAGTGCAGGCAACGCGAAGGTGCGGCAGGTAGATCGCGTGTTTCGGTTCGTTTTCTGTTGGGACAGAGAATGAGTAGCCACGCCCGGCTTGCACCATTGTTTTCACGCCCAGCGGGCGGGCAAGCTTCGGAAGCCACGCCCCGTTTGCGAGGACAACGGCGTCCGCGGTGCGCCACTGGCCGTCGGCAAGCTGCACCGCAGGTTTGCGCGTCGACGTCACCCCGGTCACTTCAACACCCGTTTCGATCTGTCCTCCGCGGCCGAGGAAGGACTTCGCGAGTGCCTCGCAGTACGGGCCAGGTTCAATGAACCGTTGGCCGCCCAGCCGGTACACGACCTGCGCTTCCTCCGACAGCAGCGGTTCGAAGGAAGACACCTGTTCAGCGCTTACTCGCTCAAACGGGATCTCCTGGCCATGGCGCACCGCACCCTCGACTTCCTCCAGGAACCCCTTGGCCTCGGATTCTTTGCGGAAGGCGACAACAAAGTCCTCATCGCTTAGCTTCGCCTCGACGCCGTTTTCAGCAAGTTCATCGAAGGCCTCGAGGGCAAGCAGGTCCACCTCGGTCAACGCAGCCATCGTGGTGTCCCATTTGCGCTGCGTAGCATGCGACATGAAACGTCCGACGAAGGACCACAGCTTCGGATCAACACGCTTAGGTACCGACAGCGCAGCATCCGGATCCAGCAACGCGGTGAGCCCGTAAGACCACAGACCCGTATTCGCGAGCGGAATTGTCTTGCCCGGCGCGAGCCACCCGGCATTACCCCAGGAAGCGCCACCAGCAACTCCAATGCGGTCCAGAACCGTCACCTCATAGCCGTGATTTTGCAGGTGCCAGGCAGTAGCCAACCCCGTCATACCCGCGCCAACAACCAGTGCTGTGCTCATACATCCTCCTTTGTGTGCTCTATCACATTGTTGATTGTTGTCTCATTGTAGATTCGGGATAAGCTACGAACCACCAGATGCAGAAAAACTCTCGATCTGAGCTGCAAAGATGAGAGGATCCACTCAGAAGGGAGACCAAAACGGACATGGGTGGCACCATCGATGACACAGACCAGGCCATCATCGCCGCGCTAACCAACAATGCCCGGCTACCCATCGCCGACATTGCCGCTGCGGCACATATCAGCACCGCCACCGCCCACCGGCGCTTGAAAAAACTCCTCGATAGTGGTGTTATCCGTGGCTTCACCACCCTCGTGGATCCCGCCGCGACGGGGACATCCACCCAGGCCCTGGTACACATCAGCCTGCACACCAACTACCGGCGCACGCTGCGGAAGTTTTATGAGTTCCTTAGTGCCCTCCCCGAAGTCGAGCGCGTGTATTTTCTCTCTGGCGCCCACGATTTCGCAGCTCATGTCACCTGCCGGGATTCGGAGGCACTCTCCACCTTCGTCTCCGACACCATCAGTCGGCGGGAAGAAGTAGCGTCGACCAACACCAGCCTCATCTTTACGTACACCGATTGATGTGCAGTTAGGGGCACCCTCCTCCCCCAATAGCACCCCAAAGCTGGCATATACCCCCTAAGATCTAAGGGAGTATTTAACAGTGAATTTGGAGTTTGTCATGCGTCGAATCGCAGTCTTTGCATGTGGCCTGTTATTGGTGGGGTGTTCTTCGGGCAATGGCGTCGATAAGCCAGTGCAGCAAACCGTCACCGAGGAGGTCGCCGAAGCTGCCGCGCCGGAGAACAACTACGCGGAGCTTATCGACGCCTACACCACCGTCCTCAACAACCCGGGGGCTTACGAGTTCAACAAAACCGACCGCTTCGAACCCACCGGCACCTATTCTTACGCTATCGCCGAGGTCACCGGGGATGATCAACCCGATATGCTCCTGAAAGCCGACGCCCGCGACTACTGGGCTCCCGTCACGGTTTTCAGCAAGCCCAAAGATGGTGAGCTTTTCAATACTCGTGAGGTGTTGATTTGGGGCGCGGGTTCCGCCGGTGGCGGACGCGCGAACATCGCCACTTCCCCGCTTGGGAACGGCCTGTTTCAAATCACAGGACAATCAATTCAGCGAGAATGGGAAGCTGAGCTGTTCGTGATCAAGGATCACCAGTTGGTTCCTGGCAATGGCAAAGCCACCGTCCCGGCTACGAATCTGTATAGCGGCGGATATCGGGAAGTGGAATGGACCCCGAGTACCGACCTTGGCCCATTGAACCAATTGGGCGCCAGTAAACCTGCGGCGCCGAAAGGCGAAGCCACCGCGACAATTGCGCACAAATGCGGGGTGTACGCAGACACCGCAGTATTCACCGGAACGAGCGCTACCTCTTGCGAGTTCGCCCAAGCGGTCGCACGGGCTGCTGCTGGAAAAACCGGTTCATTCTCGGTAACAGCAACCAGCCCAGTCACGAACCAGAATTACACCATGAACTGCAGCGGAAGCGACGCCGAAACCGTCTGCACCGGCGGCAACAACGCCTCCGTGGTGCTGCGGCCAGCAGGGGCAGTTGAGCTGAACACTGTATACGACCAATCATTCGAAGGAACCGTAGTTCTAAAACGGGCACTGGAAGTTACAAACCACCTCGGCGTCCCCAATGGCGAAGGCCCTGACAACGAGTACTTCATGCTTGTCCTGGACACGCCTCAGCCAGCGACCGCGATGAAAGCAGGCCCAGACCGCCCAGTGACCAACACAGTCGATTCCATTGGGCTGGCAAGAAAAGATTTCACACCTTACGGCGTTCTGGATTACACCGCGCCCTGGCGCCTCTACGAAGGCAAACGGATTCGCTTGCACATCAACACCAGTTCAATGCGTTACCAAACCGACGCGAGCCTGCCCTGGGGCAAACCACGAGTAGACAACTTCACGGCCGACTACCAGGTAGAAGTACTGGACTAGCAAGCACCGCTTACCGACGAGCAGTAGCGCCGGGATCGTCTACCGCACTAGAAAAGTAGGCCTCCGCAAACGTGCCGGGCTCGGAAAGATCGATCTGGCAGATCTGCTGAATCTTTGCGATCCGATTCCTAACAGTATGCCGATGGATACCTAAGGCCTGCGCTGTGTCCTCAAGCTTGCCTCCCTGCTTGAGATACACAGTCAAAGTGCGGGCATAGGACGTACCGGAGTGCTTATCTTCGAGTTCCAGGCGTCCGAAAAGCTCCTGTTTACGAGCGATAAGAGCCTGAACCACTGTGGGCTCATGAAGCCAGGGAAGCTGAATAGAGTCAGGAAGTGCGTGTTCTCCTAAAGCGAGGAGCTCTGCCCGGGAACGCAAAGCTGCGACATAAGTTTCATCTGGGTGCGCCACTGGTCGACCGATTGCTACGCGAACACGCCTGGCTGCCGACCCTAGCTCTGTAAGGATCTCCTCCACTGGTTGATTTGGGAGAGCAAGGACCAATGCTGCGTGGTCCGGCAACAGTACCGAAAACAAGAACCTTCCTACTTCCTCTGCGCTGTGGTCCAGCGAGGAAAGAGCGAGGCGAAGACCCGAAGAATTATCCGCCACCAAAATAATCGGCCTGGTCAGTCCTTTATCATCCGTAGGCGAGTCAAATGCACTGGGTAGAAGTTCACCTTCCTTGGTCAGCCCTAACCGCACTGCGAGTGCAAAGGAATTCAATTCGTTGCGGGCTACTCGGAGTTCATGCGGGCGTGCTAGCAGAACGTCTGCAAGGCCAGCACAATGACGGACGAGAGTACGCTGCGCGCTGGTTAACCGAGAGGCCGAACGAATCTCCAATACATGATGTCTTCCCGAGCGAGCCGGCATCTTGTAGGAAGAATAATGCAGTTTTTCACTGGCAGGCGATGACAAAGCACTAGCACTTCCAGCCAGCGAACCGGCACTACCAACAATGCTCACGCGCGCCTGAAGGAGCTCCGCAGCTTCCTTGAGAAGGGAGTCAAGAGAGCCTGTTGTGGCAGAGGCCGTGAGTCGTTGTTGTGCATCCATGAGCTTCTGCTGCTCAAGATGCGCGAGCCGCTGCCTCTCCTGATGAGCCGCTGTGACGATCGAAATAAAAGGAATATGCTGAGGGACCTCATATAGACCGATACCTCGTCGACGTGCTGTGTCCATAACAATTTCGGGCACCGTAGCAAAGGGCACACCAGTGCCAAAGCCAATCGCCACCGCACCTGCATCAACGAGGTGGTCGATGTAATGGCCAAGCTCCTCCGGCCGCTCACGGAAAGCGATTCCTAGGGTGAGCACCAAAGAATCCGCTTGAATGAATTCCTCCGCGTTCTCCAACTCCGAAGGTTGCACTACCGAGAATCCCTGTGCAGCTGGGGCTATGTGTTCAATTAGCGCAAGACTTCGGTTGTTCGCGAGCCAGGAAAATGTCAGCATTTATCCTCTATGTACAACTAGGAAACACACATTCGCCATAGTGTACATGGCCTAGGACACATCTGTGTAGTTATGCTGACGCGCAGCACTTTTCCCTACACATAAGGAGTTCCCATGAAGGACCTGACCTACCATCTCCCGCAGCAACGTCAACTCGTCACCGACGGGATGGGGACCAAGAGTTCAGCTCT
The DNA here is from genome assembly GCF_055583565.1 of Corynebacterium sp. NPDC104732. NCBI lineage: Bacteria > Bacillati > Actinomycetota > Actinomycetes > Mycobacteriales > Corynebacteriaceae > Corynebacterium > Corynebacterium sp. NPDC104732. Next base: position 10,774 of record NZ_JBVJNS010000006.1, on the reverse strand, counting down.
GGACGAGCGCCGTCGCGCTTCCGTCGCCCGCGCCTTGTCCCCAGGATTGCCAGGGTACGTCGTTGCCGCAGACGGCGGTGTGCTCGTCGATGCTGACGGCAACTCCTTTATCGATTTCGCCTCCGGGATCGCGGTAACGTCCGTGGGCGCGTCCAACCCGCGCGTCGTTAAGGCTGTTGCTGAGGCTGCCGCAGCCTTCACTCACACGTCGTTCATGGTCTCCCCCTACGAGTCCTACGTGGCAGTGTGCGAAAAGCTCAACGAACTGACCCCTGGTGACCACGAGAAGAAGTCAGCCCTGTTCAACTCGGGCGCCGAGGCCGTCGAAAACGCGGTAAAGGTCGCCCGTTCCTACACTGGAAAAAATGGTGTTGCAGTGTTCGACCGTGGCTACCACGGCCGTACCAACTTGACGCTAGCGATGACGGCCAAGAACAAGCCCTACAAAACCAAGTTCGGCCCATTCGCTTCCGATGTGTACCGGGTGCCGGGATCCTACCCGCTTCGCGACGGGCTCTCCGGCGAGGAAGCTGCGCACCGTTCGATCACGATGATCGAGCAGCAGATCGGAGCAGAGAACCTAGCATGCGTCGTGATCGAACCGATCCAGGGCGAGGGTGGTTTCATCGTTCCTGCTGACGGCTTCCTGCCTGCTATCGCCCAGTGGTGTCGCGACAATAATGTCGTCTTCGTTGCCGATGAGATTCAGGCTGGTTTCTGTCGCACGGGCGAATGGTTCTCCGTGGACCACGAAGGCGTCGTTCCAGACATCGTTACCACGGCTAAGGGCATCGCAGGCGGCATGCCGCTTTCTGGTGTGACCGGTCGCGCGGAAATGATGGACGCCCCCATCGCTGGCGCGCTCGGTGGCACTTACGGTGGCAACCCCGTGGCATGTGCCGCCGCCCTGGCTGCCATCGAAGAGATGAAAACTTTGAAGCTTAAGGAGCGCGCACTAGAAATCGAAGCCATCGTCCGCGAGCACCTTGAGCCTCTCACTGCACTGGCTGGCGTACGTGAAGTGCGTGGCCGTGGCGCAATGATGGCGATCGAGCTAGAAAGTGCTTCTGCGACCGCGGCGGTCGCCGCATCGTGCAAAGCCCAAGGCATTCTCATCCTTACCTGCGGTATGGACGGCAACGTAATCCGTCTTCTGCCCGCCCTCACCATTCCTGAGTCCCTGCTCACCGAGGGGCTGACCATCCTTTCCGATGCAATCAAGAAGGAGGCCAACTAAATGCTGCTCGATCAAAGACTCCCGCAAGATATCCCGACTGGGACCGGTGACAAGTCCTTCGAAGTGGTCGATCCCGCTACGGAGGACGCGATCGCGACAGTCAACGACACAGATGCAACCGTTTGGTTGGAGGCCCTGGGCAAAGCCGTAGCAGCGCAAGCCTCCTGGGCGCAGTTCGCTCCTCGTACCCGTTCGGAGATCATGCAGGCGGTTTTTGAGGAAATCACCCGACGCGCTGACGATTTTGCCCGGACAATGACCATTGAAATGGGCAAGCCACTGGTTGAATCTTTTGGTGAGGTCACTTACGGTGCGGAGTACTTCCGTTGGTTCGCGGAGGAAGCCGTTCGGGTGCCGGGTCGGCTGGCCCACGCGCCAGCCGGCAACGGCGATATCTTAGTAACCCGCACCCCGGTAGGGCCGGTGTTGGCGATCACACCGTGGAATTTTCCCCTTGCGATGGCGACCCGAAAGATTGCTCCTGCTATGGCAGCAGGATGCCCAGTGCTGGTCAAGCCTGCTCAGGAAACTCCGTTGACCATGCTATTGGTGGGCAAGATCATCGCTGACATCCTGGAATCGTTCGGGGCTCCGCGTGATCTAGTGCAGATCCTTCCCACGACCGATGCCGCGGGGATGTCGACAACCCTCATGCAGGACGGTCGCCTACGGAAGATCACTTTCACCGGCTCTACCGGTGTAGGCAAGGTGTTGGTTAAGCAGTCTGCCGACAACCTACTGCGTACCTCCATGGAACTGGGCGGAAATGCCCCCTTCGTGGTTAACCACGACGCTGATCTCGACCTCGTACTGACCTGCGCCATGCAGGCAAAAATGCGAAACGGTGGCGAGGCGTGCATCGCCGCTAACAGGTTCCTGGTTCACGAGGATATTGTCGAGGAATTCACTTCCCGCCTGGTCGGCGCGATGTCTGCTGTGACCATGGGCCCGGGGCTTAACGACGGCGTTACCCTCGGAGCCCTGATCACCGCGAAGCAACGCGATGGCATTGCCGCGCTTGTCGACGAAGCACGAGCCGCAGGCGCCACTGTCCACTGCGGCGGTGAAGTTCCCGCCGGCAAGGGATTCTTCTATCCCGCCACTGTACTATCCAACGTTCCCTCCGATGCACGCATCATTAAGGAAGAAATCTTCGGCCCTGTCGCAACAGTCACCTCATTTTCGTCTCTCGATGAAGCGATCGCGCTGGCCAATGACACCGATTTTGGCTTGGCAGCCTACGGCTTTAGCGAAAACATTCACACGTGCCGCAGGTTCGCAACAGAATTGAACGCTGGGATGGTCGGCATCAACCGTGGCGCGATTTCTGATCCGGCAGCCCCATTCGGCGGAATCAAGCAGTCCGGTTTTGGCCGTGAAGGAGGCACTGAAGGCATCGAGGAGTACCTCGATGTCAGATATGTCGCCCTCTAGGTCGCTCGATTTACTCATTGAAAGAACTGAAAAATGTCCACTACCACTACGGTCTCCCCTCGTGAAGACTACAAGGAAAGCCACATCAGCCCGTTGCAAGGCGTTGCGCTGATCTTCGGCACTAACATCGGGGCCGGAATTTTGAGTCTCCCCTATGCGGGACGAAACGGCGGATTCCTGGCACTGTTCCTCGCTCTATTTATTGCTGGAACTTTGACGACGATCTCCATGCTGTACGTCGCCGAGGTCTCTCTGCGAACCAAACGCCCTATGCAGCTGTCAGGCCTGGCTGAACAGTACTTAGGCAATTGGGGTCGGTGGGCTGTGTTCGTCGCCATCATGGTGAACGGCACCGGCGCCCTGATCGCTTACGCCGCCGGTTCCGGTGAGCTCTTGAACAACCTGATCGGCATTCCCCCGATAGCAGGAACGTTGGTGTTCTTCCTCATCGGTTCAATCATCATGTACAAAGGGCTTGAGGCGACAGGAGTTTCAGAACTCCTGATCACTACAGCCATGGCCTTGATCATCTTTATCCTGTGTGGCTGGACTTTTATCGGCCCGGGTATCAGCCTCAGCAACGTATGGGTGTTCAACCCATACTTCATCATCCCGATCATGAACCTCGCTGTATTTACCTTCATGGCACAGTACGTGGTGCCTGAACTCGCACGAGGAATGGAAAAGCAGCATTCGGCACAGATTTCCAAAGCAATTATTGCTGGGATGGTTGTCACCGGGTTCATGCTCTCGCTAGTCCCGTTTGCAGCTCTTGGTCTACTCGGCCACTCAGTTTCCGAAGTTGTCACCCTCTCGTGGGGAGAAGAACTCGGCCGGTCTGCGTACTACATGGCTAACGTCTTCGCCCTGCTAGCTATGTTTACCTCCTTCATGGCTATCGGGTACACCACCATGCGCAACGTCATCGATATAGCGCATTGGCCCCAGCACGGTAAGCAACGCGCGATCGCAGTACTCATTACTGTTTTGATCCCCCTGTTTATCTCTTTAGCAGGATTCGGTGGTTTTGTTTCTGCACTGAGTTACGCAGGTGGACTCGCGGGAGTAATCATGTCAATCGTTCCAGTCCTGCTACTCAATGCTTCTCGCGTTCGCGGAAACAGGGATCCCGCTTGGACGGTCGGTTGGAGCTCCCATCCCTTGATCCAATGGACGATCATCCTCGTCTACGGACTCGCTGGCCTCTACTCAGTGGGGACCATCCTCGGGATCGTACCTGCTGGATGGCAATAAGGAGCCGTAAGTTCGTTGTCCGTATTCGTAGCTAGCTGCGGATATTAGAAACACCTTGTACTAAAGAAACAGCCTGGAGCAAATAGCTCCAGGCTGTTTTACTTCGCCGCCCCCCACTAAGGGCTTAGTAATTTCACCTACTGTTTATTTTGCGACATAGTACAACTGTTTGTTCACAAACTCATCCATTCCCAGAGGTCCAAGCTCACGACCGTAGCCGGAATTCTTTACACCACCGAATGGCAACTCTGTGCCTTCTCCGGCAGGGGTGTTCACGTTAGCCATTCCTACCTCGAGCTTTGAAGCAACTGCCTTAGCGCGAGCTTCGTCCTGAGAAAAGACTGCCCCACCAAGCCCGTAGCGGGAATCATTAGCGATCTCCAGGGCCTCCTCTTCGGAGGTAGCTTTGAACACCGCGGCTACCGGACCGAAGAACTCTGTGTAGAACGGCTCAGAACCACGTGGAATATCTGTGATCACAGCTGGTGAAACATAAGCACCAGCTTCAGAAAGTTCACCACCCACGCGAAGTGTCGCTCCGGCGGAGACTGCCTCTTCGAGTTGATTACGAAGAGTCTCTGCTGCTTGTCGCGAGGACAGCGGGCAGTATGTTCCTTCTTCGAAAGCATCCCAGGTAGTTGGCGTCATATTTTCTGCCAGCGCGACGAGTTCCGAAACAAACTCATCGTAGATATCATTCATAACGATGATCCGCTTGTTGGAGTTGCAGGCCTGGCCCGTGTTCACCATGCGTGTGTCCCAGGCAAGCTTCGCTGCTTCTTTAACGTCTTTGGTGTCAAGGACGATGTACGGATCGGTTCCACCCAATTCCAAAACTACTTTTTTCAAATACTTGCCTGCTTGGGCAGCCACCGCAGAGCCGGCTCGTTCGGAGCCGGTCAAGGACACTCCCCTGATGCGCGAGTCAGCGATGATGTCAGAAATCTGCTCGTGAGAGGCGAAAAGGTTCGTGTAAACCCCCTCAGGGATCCCCGCTTCTTTTACCAGTTTTTCAATGCGCAGCGCACTTTGCGGGCAAATCTCAGCGTGCTTAAGGATCACGGTGTTGCCAAGCATGAGGTTCGGACCAATGAAGCGAGCCACCTGGTAGTAGGGGAAATTCCACGGCATGATACCCAGGAGTGGTCCGATGGGAAGCTTCCGGATGTAAGCGGCTGAATTCGGTGATTCGATCGGCTGATCTGCAGCAAAATCCTCACCGTTATCCGCATAGTAATTGATGATGTCAGCGGAGAATTCAATCTCCTCGATCATCTCTTCCAACGGCTTTCCCATTTCGATGCACGAGATCTTAGCCAATTCTTCTTTGTTGTCGCGCAGCAACTGGGCCAAGCGATTAAGGGCAGATCCTCGCTCACCAAAGGACTTATCAGCCCAGCTTCCGTATGCCTCAGTGGCATTGGCCACAGCTTGTTTGACCTGAGCATCGGTAGCTTGTTCAAAGCTTTCGACGATCTCGTTAGTGGACGGATCTTGAACACGATAGGTGGTAGACATTTTTCTCCTATTCAGTAGATAGTGGAAGATCATGTGAGGAGCCAACTCGATCTTTAGTTGGCTCTAGTTCCGTTAATGGGGTCTGTGAATCGTGCGCGGAGGTATTCCTCACGAGAGTCTCTCCCCGGAAAAATGCCGGGTGTGTGATTCGTGTGAACAACATTAGGGCTACCCCGAGCCCGAGAATTCCCATGCCAAGCACGAACACAGCACCGACGCCCAGGATTGATGAACCGGAGCCATAACTTGGATCGAGTGAATCCACGGCTGTAACACCGAACATCAGTAGTAGGAAGCCTCCGCCAAGGGCTGGAAACGCTAGCCTGAATACAATGTTTCGGGTGTTTGAAATCAAATCGTCCCGGAAGTACCAGATACAAGCCACTGCAGTGATCCCGTAGTAGAAACAAATCATCAGACCGAGAGCCGTGATTGTGTCCCACAACGCATTTTCCGAGACCAGCCGAGTGATTATGTAAAAGACTCCTGCAGCTATTGCCGACGCTACCGTCGCCACGCTAGGCGTTAGGTATCGGGGAGAGATTTTTGCAAACATTGGTGGTAACGCCCGGTAGTGCCCCATGGCCAGCAGCGTACGGGCTGGCCCAACCATTGTCGACTGCAGGGATGCGAACGAACTGGCTAGCACTGCAAAGTAGATTAAGAATGCGAATGGGCCAAGTACCGGATATGACAGAGCAGCGAAGATAGACTCTTGGTTTTCTGGGTTCCCTGCTCCAAGCCCGGTGGTTCCGGTTCCCGCCCAGCTCACTATCGCAACAGCAGTGAGCACGTACAGGGAAATGATGATTAACACTGTCAGCGTAGCTGCGCGCCCCGGGGTACGCTCTGGGTCTTTTGTTTCTTCATTCATTGTCAGCGTGACGTCCCACCCCCAGAACATGAAGATAGAAAGTGAAATACCAGCTGCCATCATAGAAAAACTATCGATGCTCAACGGGTTGAACCAGCTCCCTTGGAAAGGAGTGAAGTCGAATCCACCTCCTGTATACGCCTTGCGGAGGGCAATGACATCGAACACTACAACGGCAAGCATTTGAAGTGTGACAAGCACATATTGCAGGTTCTTTGTGGAATCCATGCCACGGTAGGAGATCCAGCAAGCGATAGCCAAAAATACTACAGTAGTGGGAATATTAATGGCTAGATTATTGGTCCACTCTGCTATTTCCGGGTTTCGCAGCACTTGCGCCAGTAGCAGGTAGAAGAAATCAACCGCTACCGCTGCCAGGTTGGAGATAACGAGGATAGTAGCGGTGATAAGACCCCAACCTCCCATCCAGCCAACGTACGGTCCGAAGGCTTTGGTAGCCCAAGTAAAGCTGGTACCAGAGTCTGGCACGGCCTGATTGAGTTCGCGGTAGGCAAACGCAACCAAAAGCATGGGTATGAAACCAAGGATGAGAATTGCTGGGACATGCTCACCGACGGCGGAGATCGTGGGACCAAGGCCAGAGGTAAGGGTGTATGTAGGCGCAATGCAGCTAATGCCGATTACAACAGCGCCAATCAAACCAACGCTGCCGGCTTGTAGGCCTTTTGAAAATGTCGTGCTTTCTTGGTGCGGCGACATGCTATCACTCATGGTGAGCTCACCTCCTAGGGGTGTTGTTGTTTTAACGACCAGCCATATATCCGTTTGGAATCACGATGGTGGGTGCTGGAATGTATCGCAGGATTTGGGCCGCCGTGCTGCCCAAGAAAAGGCGCCCCTCTGCAGCTATTCGCGACGATCCCATATAAGCCACGTCGCCGGGATGCCACTCCAAGTTGGCGGCCGCGCTTTCTATGGTGTCTCCAGAAATTACCTCCGCAGAGGCTGCGGCTGAATTGACGAGCGCTCGAGCCTGATTTGCCAAGTCGTGTCCTGCCACGCGCTCGATGGCTTCTAAGGGATCGCTTGCTGCCGGTTGTTCCTCGTGAATATTTAAGGAAACAAAACGTAGCGGGACGTTTCGCTGTGCAGCCCGGATGAGACCGAGCGCGATCAGGTCTGTCGCACCAGGTCGAGTGCCAAACATAACGGTCACCCGGCCAATTGGTCCTGGGTAACTGTACCCACGGGGAGCAATAGCTAACGGGATTGGGCAGCTGTGCAACAGCGTGTTTACTACAGACCCCATGGTTAGTCGTTTGAAAAACCCTCCGCCTTGCGAACCGACTACCAGCATTTCACTGCCCAGCTCAACAGCAGTATCGATGAGAATGTTTGGGATGGAATCACCGACAGCTACCCGGGTGGTGACGTCAATGCCACTTGGCACCTCAGCCCGGGCGTCGTTAAGCCATGACGCAAGTTGGCTGTCCAGAATCGTTTTGAAGCCTCGGTCGTGTGGATACTCACCAGGGGTTACTTCGCGGTTCGTGTGAGCGATAACAATATCTATTCCTAGATTCTGGCCGGTAGCCAGAGCAATGGCTAAACGTAACGCGTCGATTCCACCGCCTGTTGCGATATAAGCGACCATGATCCTTCTGGTAGGAACCATTGTTATCCTTTGCCGATTTGTTCAGCGATTTGCAGTGCGACTGTTTCACCGATGCGGATAGCACCGTCAACATGCTGGTAACCAGCTCCTGCAATATCGGAACATGCGTAGTAGATCGGGCCAGTGGGTTGGTTCTGTAGGTGTCCCCAGCGCGACAGTCCACCCAGGTCATAGCTCGTCGCATACGCTCCGCGAGTCCATTCCTCAGCAGCCATGTCAGACAAATAGAACGCAATGGGTTCTTTGGTTTTCGGCCCCAGGAATGCTGCCATGGCTTCGAGGATGGCCTCTTTACGCTCTTCAGGAGGCAATGCCCACATCTGCTCTGCGTAAATGTCGGAAACGAATCCGACCAAGGTGCCGTAGGAGTCTTCGCCGTCGCTGAAGTAGTTGGTGTTGTCGTACACCTCTTGGACCAGGCGGCCTCCGGCAAAACCAGTGCCGGATAGTCCCTCTTCACGCCAAAACGGCGTGTCATAGACCGCATGAACCTTGATTACTAGCCCCATTGAAATATGCTGATGCGCAATGTGTTGGTCGCGAGGCAGCGGTGGGAAATAGTTGATGCGACTGTACAAGTTCGGTGGGACTGCGAGGATCACAAATTTAGCGTGAACCTCCAGGTCATCACTATTGACGATTACGTCGCCCGCTTCGCCGTTGTGAGGAACGCCGTTACGAACGTCCGCCGTTACGTTGTTAAGGTCATCTGCGGTGTCAGGGTCAATGTCGGACCAGGTTATGGAACGAACTGGGTTGCCGAGGAAAATGTCTTCACCTAGTTCCTTCGCCATGGTTAAAGAAACCGATTGCATTCCGCCAACCACGCGACGATCTAGGATGAAGTCTTCATCCACCAGGTTCGAAAATGACCCAGCAGATGATGCCATGAGCAAGGCTTGAAGAGTGGAGAATGTGTAGGACGGTTTTGTCAGCATTCCGGAAGCGACGTAAATGGAGACGTTGTCGATTGCTTCCGCATCATCTGATAGTTGTTCCAACCAATCGCGGAAAGATACCCGGTCGAGCTCCTTAGCCAAGGGATGCTCCCAAGGCTTGTGGGGGTCAATCTCGGCGGCGAGTTCATCGAGGCGTTCGATCAATTTTTCCATCTCGGAGATTGTCTTTTCCGAAGCAGGAAAAGTGACGCCTTCGTACTCATGACGGGTACCGTCCGGCGAGACATAGATCGATTTTCCATCCCGATACCGTGGGAAGGTTGTCAGACCGAGTTCCTGAACGAGCTCCGTCAGACGGGTCTGATCCGGAGAGATCCACTGGCCACCGATCTCGATGAAGTGTTCAACACCCTTGTCATCTGCAACTTTGCCATTCCAAGTGCGACCCCCGACGCGATTGCGTGCTTCCAGCACCGCGACAGATAGCCCCTTTTTCTTTGCAGTTCGGGCAGCCATGAGGCCAGCTGGACCAGCGCCTACAATTACTACATCACGTTTCAGTTTCTCCATATGATTGCCTCCAGTCAAAGCAGGAATTAAATGAACCTGATTCATTATGTGATGCTGGCCATAATACAGGCCAACTTGTGATTTGGGAATAGTTGAGAGGTGTTTTATGTCCGAAAGATCCCGCGGAAGGCCCCAAAAATCTATCGTCACCAGGGAAAAGATCGCGTCCGTCTCATTAAAAATTGCCGAGCAAGAAGGCTACGACGCCATCACAATGGCAGCCGTTGCCAGATCACTAGGCGTTGCAACGAGCGCGCTATACAACCACGTGCGAGGCAAGAAGGAACTTCTCATGTTGGTCCAAGACGCAGTAATGGCCCAGGTCGATACGAGCGCGCTTGAGTTGAATCTGGATGGCACTATCTCTACCGAGGAAGCGGTTATTCGCTGGGCACATTCCTACCGTGATGTTTTTTCGCGACACTCACCTCTCATTGCCCATATCGCCACCATGCCTGTTTTTGGCACCCAAGAAACAATCCATATGTACGAACTTTTGGTGCAGGTTCTACTGCAAGGTGGAGTGACAGAAGATCGGGTCATAGATGTGATCGTGGCTTTTGAATCCTTCATTTTTGGTTCTGCCTATGACGTAGCCGCCCCCGCCAACATCTTCGACCTCCCTGAGCATGTTACGGATGCCCCTGGGTTACGACGAGCTCTGGGCCAACGCCTCGCACCGACAGTTGTCGGCACACAAAACCCTTACGCGAACCCGCCCTTTGAACTGGGTTTGTCCGCACTCATCCGAGGCATTGTTCCCAACAACTAACCTTTCCCCTCCAAGGTGTTGCACCCACGCAACACATGGTGCATCTATGCAACATCTTGCAATTTTTGAGCTATGGACGTCAACGAGCTCATCCGCATCGCAAGCGAGCACCCTTCAAGGACTGCTCGCGAGGCAGGGATTGCTCGTTCCACTTTGAATCGAATAGCGACAGGTAAACTCAGCCTTCTTTGGAGACGTTGCAGGAAATTGCCCTTACCTTAGAAGTTGAATGTCACTACTGCTGCTGATCCGGGCGCTGCGCAGGCCGCCAGATTTCTTCTGGATAACCATGTCACCGACGCCAGTGAAGAATGGCTCAACCGCTTCCAACGCTGGGGGCTTAGTGGACGAGACCTTTTCAGTCCTGCTGGCGAGCTGAGCAATCCTGCAGGTCAAAGTGGCTCTTCCGGTTTTAGAGTGCGTTGATCTTGTCCTGTAGTTGTCCGGAGTGGATCAGGCACCGCAAGATGTAGTGGTTGAGGTTCCGGAATCCCAGGGCGATCCCCCGTAGGTGCTCGAGCCTGCCGTTGATGGCCTCGACCGGCCCGTTGGACGCCCCGATATCGAAGTAGGCGAGCAC